>DATCWN010000386.1:0-6615 GCA_036566285.1 Hanamia sp. | reverse complement strand
AAAAGGATTATAAAAAAGAAAAGCGCCGGCTCAAAATAATGCCATGGATGTACTTCGCAATTATATTAATTCTCATAATTGTTATCATCAGCTTTTTTGTAATCGGGGGATATTTAAAATGATGGCTCTTAAAGAATCAAGGCTGTGGCAATAAAATTGCATGCAACAATTGTGAAGATTTTTCTTCAGAATTAGTAAGGTCATGCAGAGTAACCTTATCCAATAACTGGTCAACAGTAAATTGAATCATCTGCCACAAGGAACGCACAGAGCAATCCACAGAATTTGTACAAAATTTCATAGCGCCGGAATAATCATTACAAAATTCTTTATTGAATAAAGAACCGCCCAAAGATTTAAGCACATGATTGATATTAATTTCATTAGCAGGCTTCGCTAAAATATAGCCACCTACATTTCCGGGGGTACTATTGATATAGCCTGCCTGGCGCAGGATTCGCGTTAGTTTCGCTACATACGCCTGCGACAATCCTTCTAAAGTACTTAGCGCCTGTATGCTCATACTTTCATCCTCATGGCATTTTGCAACGCGCAACAGTATTCGTAAACCGTATTCCTCCTGTGCTGATATTTTCATGATTAGCCTCCTAACCCCGAAGGGGGAAAAGGAAATTGTTTTTAATTAATGAAACATTCTTCTCAAAAGCAATCAATCCTCAACGTTAAAATAGTAACGAGATACCTCCATCCTTCCTCCTTCGGAGGTTAGGAGTTTCTACATAAATCCCAATTCCAACTTCGCTGTTTCACTCATCATATCTCTGTCCCATGGTGGATCCCAAACTACAGAAACATGCACATCATTTACGCCTTCTATCATTCTCAATTTCTGATCTACTTCCACAGGAATATCCTGTGCTGACGGGCAACTGGGCGCAGTGAGCGACATTACAACCTGCACATTGTTGATGGGTAAAATATCTACTTCATAAACCAATCCCAATTCCCAAATACTAACCGGTATTTCAGGATCATAAATAGTTTGCAAACAATCAATTACTTTTTGTTTTAAAATTTCTTCTTCCATAATTATATTGTTTTTTCCGCAGGACTTATTGATTGATAAGCCAGTGCGTAATTTTTCATTTGTTTAATCATCGCCAGTAAGCCATTAGAGCGGGTTTGTGCCAAATGCGACATCATCCCTATCTCCTTTATAAAATGCAGATTTGCACTTAAAATTTCATCAGGCATATGTCCTGAAAAAACTTGTATTAGCATACTTACCAATCCCTTTACAATGATCGCATCGCTATCTGCCTTAAAAAATACTTTCCCATTTTTAAATTCAGACACCAGCCAAACAGTGGACTGGCAACCTTTAATAATATTTTCTTCTAGCTTATATTGATCATCAAGCGGCTGTAATTTTTTCCCGAGGTCAATAAGATATTCATATTTCCCTTCCCAGTCATCAAACAATGAAAAGTCCTCAATAATGTCTTCCTGTGTTTCTTCTATGGTTCTATTATTATTCATTCTTAAGATAACATTTTTATGGCTTTGTGCAATGCCGAAATAAACATATCTACTTCTTCTTTTGTATTGTACATCGCAAAGGAAGCCCTAACCGTTCCAGGGATTTTAAAACGTTTCATCAATGGCTCGGTACAGTGGTGGCCGGTTCTTACAGCGATTCCCTGATTGTCTAATAACACACCCAAATCCTGCGGATGAACACCTTTTATGACGAAAGAAATCAAACTCACTTTATGTTTTGCATTTCCTATAATCCTCAATCCGGGAATTGATTCCATTTGGGAAGTGGCATAATGCAACAATTCATTTTCATGGTTGCGAACCGATTTTTTCCCCGTTTCTTTTATAAAATCCAGCGCTGTTTTTAAAGCAATGGCATCTGCAATATTAGGAGTACCCGCTTCATACTTATAAGGAAGTTCATTGTAGGTCGTCTTTTCAAAAGTTACTTCCTTTATCATTTCACCACCGCCCATAAATACCGGCATTTCTTCCAGAATTTTTTTCTTCCCATACAATACGCCGACACCGGTAGGGCCATAAACTTTATGCCCTGAAAACGCAAAAAAATCACAATCCATTTCCTGCACATCTATATCTAAATGAACAGTTGATTGGGCGCCATCTACCAGCACCAATGCGCCTGCATCGTGTGCCAGAGAAATGATTTCTTCTACAGGATTTACCGTTCCCAACGCATTGGAAACATGAACTATGGAAACCAACTTTGTTTTAGAAGAAAGGAGATTTTTGAAATCATCAATCGAAATTTCTCCTTTATCACTTACCGGAATTACTCTTAAAACCGCATTCTTTTCTTCACAAAGAATTTGCCAGGGAACTATATTGGAATGATGTTCCATTCCTGAAATAATGATTTCATCTCCTGAATGAATATTCTTTCTTCCCCAGGTGTAAGCCACCAGGTTAATTCCTTCGGTAGTGCCTCTTGTAAAAATAATTTCTTCTGAAAATTGCGCATGAATAAACTTCTGAACCGCAACGCGTGTAGCTTCGTAAGCTGCTGTGGCTTCTTCAGCAAGCGTATGAATACCTCTGTGAATATTCGCATTGTAATTGGAATAATAATCGCACAGGGCATCAATTACTACCTGCGGTTTTTGAGCAGTAGCCGCATTATCAAAATAGACCAAAGGTTTATTATGTACCATGCGGTTCAATACCGGGAAAAACTTTCTAATCTCGTTTACATCAAATGTCGCTGCTATCTTAGTTAATGTTTCCATTTTCAAATTAATTGTTTGGTAGTTTCAACACCGGCTGTCAATTTGCCAAAATCATTTCTTACAAATCTTTTTAATGCCATGGAATACCCCACGTGAAGCCCATCGTGAAAAGAGACGAACTTAATAGCATCATCTATGTTTTCAATGGCAAGCCCTGCATAAGATTTTAAAGTAAAGGGTTTATAATTCTCAAATATTTTTGCAGCCGCATCTTCTTCCAATTTATCAATGGTGGGTAGCAAGTAATTCACCAGCGTTTTAAATTCAGCTTCATCAATAAAGCTTTCAGGTCTTGTACCGGTTTTGTATTTATCAATAAGCAGGTCTTCTACAACCGGCTTCACGCCTGCATTGCGGTAGCACAATATTTGCTGATTGGCTATTACATGCCCAAGATTCCAAACCAGGTTATTATTAAATCCGGCAGGGATTTCATTTAATTTTTCAATAGAAATTCCATCTATTAAATTGAGGAGGAATTTTCTTGAACCTCTGATTATATCAAGTGATTTTTTCATTCTTTTTTGATTACTGTTACTAATTATTCTACTGCCAACCGGCCTATGATTAATTCCTCGGCGTATTTGCGTAAAGGTTCGGGTTTTATTTGCGCCACTACATCTGAAGCAAATGCCTGTAGCAACATTGACTGCGCGTTCTCTTTTGAAATGCCGCGTGTTCTTAAATAAAACAATGCTTCTTCATCCAACTTACCAACCGTACAGCCATGTGAGCATTTTACATCATCCGCAAAAATTTCCAGTTGGGGTTTCGTGTTTACGGTAGCCGTATCTGACAATAAAATATTTTTATTAGACTGATAGGCATTTGTCTTTTGCGCATCGGGCCTTACAAAAATTTTCCCGCTGAATACGCCTGTAGCATACTCGTCTATGATTCCTTTATAAAATTCATTACTAAAACAATTCGGCTGTGTATTATCTACCAGTGTATGATTGTCCACATGAGTGCGCCCTTTAATTAAATACAACCCATACATGTGCGCTTCGTTCCCGGCGGCTTCCATAATGATATCAATGTTATTACGAATAACGCCTCCGTTCAAAGAAACGGTTACCGTATGGACATAACTTTTTCCAATTTGCCTTATATGTGTAGTGCCTACATGGCTGGCATTCACTGAATCATCCTGTAGTTTATAATATTCTACTACTGCATTATTATTTACAATCACCTCCATCACCTCGTTGGAAAAACTGTCCATCGGACCAAAGGTTTTATAAGTTTCTATCAGTTGCACTTTTGCGCTTTCTTCTACATAAATTAAACTGCGCGGCTGTGCCAATGTATGGTTTTCCTTTGTGTCTGAAACATGATAGAAATACAAAGGATTTTCCAATACCTGGTTCTTATTGATAAGAATAAAAATGCCTCCGTAAATAAAAGAAGTATTGAGTGCATGAATACCATCTTTTATAAACAAACTGCTTTTATTAAGATGCTTATTCACCAAATCTTTGTATTCACCCCTGGCGGCTTCTTCCAATGGTAAAATAGTTAATTGCTTTTCTGACGACCGGATGGTGGAAAGAGAAGGCATGTATTTACCATTCACAAAAAATAATTCGTTGGCTTTTTCATAACCGGGGAGCCTTGTCGAGTTTATTTCAGATTCACTAAGAGTGATGTCTTCTTTTTCTTTCGAAAGATGGTATTCTTTTTTAAATAAATTGCTTATAAAAGTGTATTTCCATTCTTCATTTTTAAAAGTAGGGAGGCCTGTTTTATTAAAGCGGTTAAAGCCTTCCTTTCTAATGGAGTGTAAAGCGCTTCCCGAATCAGCGGTTTGCAGTTCGTTAAACTTTTCTTCCAAATAACCTATATTGATTGTTTCCATGCTAATAATTTCTTTTACAACCCTTAAACAGTTGCTGTTAAACTCATTTCATCCTTAATAAAATCGTATCCTTTTTCTTCCAGTTCCAAAGCAAGTTCCTTGGTTCCTGATTTTACAATGCGACCATTTACCAAAACATGTACAAAATCCGGTTGCAAATAATCCAGCAATCTTTGATAGTGAGTAATGACAATAATGGAACGTTCCGGCGAGCGTAATTTATTGACACCATGCGCAACGATACGGAGCGCATCTATATCCAACCCGGAATCAGTTTCATCCAAAATAGCCAACCTTGGTTCCAGCATCGCCATTTGAAAAATTTCATTTCTCTTTTTTTCGCCACCGGAAAAACCTTCATTAAGCGAACGACTTAACAGAGATTTATCAATTTCTACCAAAGCCGTTTTTTCTTTCATTAATTTCAAAAACGTAACTGCGTCCAAGGGTTCCTGCCCGTGGTATTTCCTTTTTTCGTTCAATGCGGTTTTCATGAAATTAACCGTGCTTACTCCAGGTATTTCCACAGGATATTGAAATGCCATGAACATTCCTTCACGCGCTCTTTCTTCCGGCGATAGTTCTAATAAATCTTTTCCCAAAAATTCTATGGAGCCTTCTGTTACTTCATATTCTTCCCTACCTGCCAATACGGACGCCATAGTACTTTTGCCGCCGCCATTTGGCCCCATGATAGCATGCACTTCACCGGGCTGAATATCTAGATTTAACCCTTTTAAAATTTGTTTCCCTTCTACAGACGCATGGATATTCTTAATTGATAACATATTTTTCATGATGTGGCCTCCTAAAAGCCGTTTTAAAAATTATTACTATTTATTAATTGATTTTATTGTTTGCACTTCTTTATTTCTTATTTGTCCTTCATTATTTCTTATTCCTTAACCTACACTTCCTTCAAGGCTTACCGCAAGAAGTTTCTGTGCTTCCACGGCAAATTCCATTGGAAGCTGATTCATTACTTCTTTTGCAAAGCCTGTAACAATCAATGCTACAGCGGTTTCTGCATCTATGCCGCGCTGACGGCAATAGAAAAGCTGGTCTTCACCAATCTTCGAGGTAGTGGCTTCGTGTTCAATAATAGCGGTGTTATTTTTAGATTCTATGTAAGGAAAAGTATGCGCCCCGCATTTATCGCCGAGTAATAAAGAATCACATTGAGAATAATTTCTTGCATTCAAAGCATTCTTTCCCGCACGTACCAAACCCCGATAACTGTTCTGACTTTTGCCAGCGGAAATTCCTTTGGAAACAATCCTGCTTTTTGTATTTTTTCCAAGATGAATCATTTTAGTTCCTGTATCAGCCTGCTGATAATTGTTGGTTAACGCCACAGAATAAAATTCGCCAATACTGTTATCGCCTTTTAAAATTACGCTTGGATATTTCCATGTAATTGCGGCGCCGGTTTCCACTTGTGTCCATGAAATTTTTGAACGGTCGCCCATACAAATACCACGCTTGGTAACAAAATTATAAATGCCACCCAGTCCATTTTCGTCTCCCGGATACCAGTTTTGAACCGTTGAATATTTTATCTCAGCCCTTTCCATTGCCTTTAATTCAACAATGGCAGCGTGCAATTGGTTGGCATCTCTTTTTGGTGCGGTACATCCTTCCAAATAGCTTACATAAGCGCCTTCTTCAGCAATAATTAAAGTGCGTTCAAACTGGCCTGAATTTTCCTGGTTGATTCTAAAATAAGTTGACAATTCCATTGGGCAGCGAACGCCTTTTGGAATGTAACAAAATGAGCCATCCGTAAAAACAGCAGAGTTTAAAGCAGCAAAATAATTATCAGACATAGGCACTACTGACCCAATATGCTTTTGAACTAAATCAGGATGTTTCTGAATGGCTTCGCTGATGGAGCAAAATATAATCCCTATTTCTGAAAGTTGTTCTTTAAAGGAAGTAGCAACAGAAACGCTATCCATAACCACGTCCACCGCTACGCCACTTAGTCTTTTCTGCTCGTTGAGGGAAATT
>DATCWN010000117.1:0-2363 GCA_036566285.1 Hanamia sp. | reverse complement strand
TGGAAACTCTTAAAACCATAATTAAATCAAAATAAAATACACATCATGCAAAACGCAAACGTTTTAAACTGGCTTCGGGAAAACCTGCAAAGGCTATTTGTAAAATCTCCATTGTTTTTCAAGATATGGACGATTATTTTCGGCGCACTTGTCTTAATCACAGGAGTCCCAGATTTTATAAATATGCTGGACATTAACGGCATTACAATCCCAAATCTATGGGATGATGCTATCACAAAAGCGGTAGCATGGGCATCAAGAGGTGGCTTTATTATGTCTATGTTAACCACCCAATCAAATCCTACTGCCATTACAGACCAAGGAAAGGTTATTAAAACCACCGATACAAAAAAACTCCCATTTACCGCAGCCGTGGAGCAAAAGACTGCTGTTAAAAAAATGGTGGACGTGGTGGAAATAAATAAGGCACCTTAATACTAAAATAAAGTAAACAGTAAAATAAAAATTATGAAAAAACTATTATTCCTTTTAACCATTTCAACGGTACTCTTTAGCTGCAAGGTTACATGGGTGCCAGCCAAGAGCGCCCCACAGATTGTAAACGTGCTTGACATTCAAACAAGTACAACCTCCCTTTACGATGCCATTATTGCATCTTCTGACAGGCGTTATGTTACTTACCAAAGTGATTATGCCACTATTGGCCGAAAAATAGATACACTGGTAAGTGTTAATCTGGTAAGACCTCATGGGGCCAATATCTTGCAGCAATCCCTTTTACTTCAAACTTATTTTTACAAGTACGAAGGAGATCATAAGGCAAGGGGTATCCTATCTGTAGGAGACCTACGGGTGTATAGAGATTATCTCAAATCGTTCATAAAGCCAATTCTAATTTCTGAACTCTCTTTAAAATAAAACATAATGATTAATATTCCAGATTTGGTGCAGAAATTACTTGCACAAACAAAATCGGCCTTGCTTGAAATAGTAACCACCGATACTCCGCTTGTTATTGATGCAGTGGACAGCTACATCTCCAATGCGGAAACTCGAATGAGCAGCCTTTTACAGAACCTCTCAGAAGGCGGCGATGTGAAATTTCTTCTTGACCGCTTGCGGGAGGAGAAGGATATTTTAAGAACAGAAGTGCTGTCCTTTATTGTCATAGGCAAAGGAGTGGCACAGAATGTAATTAATTCGGTGCAGGATATTTTATTGCAGGCAATAGCCTCTGTTTTACCACCCAATAATGTAGCATAATGGTTCTTTCGGGATACATAAAAAGTTTAGTTACTCCTTTACAGGCCAAAAAGGATAAGCGTAAATTATTGTACGATACCATGATCGTAAAGAACCCTTATGTACAATCAGCATTGAACAGTAAAGTGAATCGTATAGTAGCCAACAGAAAAAGGTATGAGTCGGTATCCCACAGGTTTGTAAATCCAGGACTTAGGTGGTATCACGTGGGGATTTTTCACGATTTGGAGGCAATGCAGGATTTTTCCAGGTATTTGGGCAATGGGCAGAGTTTAAAATACAAAACCACCATAAAGCCTAAAGGGCGTGGCCCTTTTGCTTCCTTTGAGGCCGGAGCCATTGATGCCATAAAAATACAGGGACTGGATAAGATACAGGATTGGTCTATTGGTGGCACCCTATATACGATAGAATTGTATAATGGTGAAGGGTACTCCAAATACCACAATATGAACAGCCCTTACCTGTTTGCAGGAACTCAGCATTACACCAAAGGCAAGTATGACAAGGATGGGCATTTTAATCCTGAACTGGTAAGCTCACAAATAGGGGCTGCCTTGCTGCTTAGGGAATTATTGAAGGTTGGATAGTTAAAACTGAAAAAAAATGAAAAGGGAACCTCTTATTTTACTGACGGTATATATAGGCATTCTGTTATTTATGATACTGGTTACGCTTTTATTAAAACACTAATACCATTGCAATACTCACAAACCAATACACCGAGAAAATTAAATCTGGATAAGGCGGCAAAATACCTTAGCCCAGAGGAGAGTTTTTATCTTTTGAATAATGAAATTAATGATGAATTAGGAAGCAGTACCCCAATGGGTGCCAACTATTTGGCTTGTGATATGGAAGAAATGCCTGCCGGAGAAAATCATAGTGTAGGGAGTTATAGAAGCCCTATAACAAACGAAGAATATTCATGGACTTATAACAGTAATGGGGTTCATTTTATTTCAAGGCTTAACGAGGATGGTACGTGTCAGGTAGTTTATTACGGTGATTGCCTGCAATTGAGTGCAGCCCCAGAAAGAAAGATTGCTAAATTCCGGGCTTTTTTAAGGGTTGACCGGCTTTGCAATAAAGTTCCCGGTGGGATGCTAAAGCAATTGGTTTAGCATCCCACCGGGAAC
>DATCWN010000556.1:0-15618 GCA_036566285.1 Hanamia sp. | reverse complement strand
TCCTGCCAGAAAAAGGCTATTGCCTATATTGGCAGAAGATGCGCGAGGGCCAACTACCGTCATGTTACTGAAAATGGCTTTTGTTTGTGGCAAAAGCTGGCTGCCATTGGCATCGTTATCGCTTTCAAAAGCTTCTGATTTCGAAATATCGGCCACTGCAGAATCGCGAAGTACAATACCAAATTGCACCTTCCCGGAAAATCCATTATCGGTATCAAAATCATCATCCAATGCTTTGTAAGAAACAAGGTGAGTACAATTTACTGTACCTCCAAACCATTCAAAAGAATCGTCATTGGCATAAGAAACCTGCACATAATCTACTATGGTTCCGTTACCTACACCACCAAAAGTTAAACCATTGATTTCTTTATCAGGAAGGAATGCGTAGCCTGCGTATTCAATACGAACATATCTTAAAATGCCACTGTTATCAGCTGGATTGGAGCTCTTGCCCAGGCCATACAACCCAAGCCCGTCGCTGTTATTGATGCCTCCTTCTATTTCTCCAATTCCTTCCTGCCCGTTAAAAGAAGCATTGGTTGGCGCGTTTCCTAATAATACAAGTCCGGCCCAATCTCCCCTTCGCGGATTGGCTTCTTCCGAGGTAAAAACAATGGGCTTTTCAGCAGTTCCATCTGCGATGATTTTGCAACTGCGTGTGATAATTAAACCACCATTTTTTCCTTTTTCACCCACTATTTTTGTACCCGGCTCTATGGTAAGTACCGCACCATTGGTAACATATACAAGGCCGCGAAGTTTATAAGTCTGGCTTGCTTTCAAAGTTCTGTTTTCTGAAATGCGGCCTTCAAGAATGGTGTTTTCGGTATTGCCGTTTCCATTTCCATTGTTATTTTCTGAACCACCGTCCACTTCTATTTTGCGGCACCCAACGGATGCAATGATGGCAAAAAGCGAGAGATACATTAATTTTTTCATGAGTTTGATTTTTTATTTTCTGTTTCGGTTTTTATTTTAAGTTATAAGAAAACGTAACGCTGATATTGCTTCCATACTTGCGCTTTATTGCCAGCGCATCTGTTGATTTATTGTACTTTCTGTCATTATTTATATCGAGATAAAAAAGGTTATCCTTATTTAAAATGTCGGACACATTTAATTTTATCTCCCCTTCTTTTTTCAATATTTTTTTAGCGATTTGAAAATCAAGTAACGACCTATGCCGTTCTGTTACCGGCGGAAAATCATTGCCTCCCACATAAAATATTCTATCGCCAATCTGGTTGAAAAGCAACGTGGTGCTAAGGCCATATTTTTCCACATCGTATTGTAAAGACGCATTAATTACATAAGGGCTTTGACCTTGCATTGGCCTGTCAAGTTTTGCATCGCTCTTGACAACCCGATTAAATACATAAGCAATATTGGTTTGTACGGTAAAGTTTTTAAGCGCGTTTGCAAAATCCAATTTTTTCCTAAACTCTAATTCTGCTCCAAAACTGAACGCTTTATCCGCATTTATATAATTGAAGGTACTGGCCCCTCCGGAGCTTGGATTGTAAAACAGCTCGATGGGATTTTTAAAATTTTTATAAAAAATGCCTGTGGTAAATAATTCGCCGGCCCGCGGATACAGCTCATATCTTATATCTGCATTGGTAACTTTAGTTCTTTCTAATATACGGTTGCCGGTAACGGTAGCGCCCAAATCAAAATCATAGAAAGCAAAATCACTTAACTCTCTAAACTCAGGACGGATAACCGTTTGCGAAGCAGACAAACGCAAATTGGTTTTTTTATTTAATTGATAGGTAAGGTTTAATGCGGGTAAATAATCCAGCACTTCTTTGTGAAGATGACGATGGTCGCTTTGCTTCATGCTGCCGGTAACCTGGTCGTAATTTTCAATTCTTACTCCATAAGTTGCTTTTAGTTTATTGGTAAATTGATTTTCTAACTGAAGAAATCCTGCGTTTAAAATGGTGTTGGCAATGTAGCGGTATTGGTCACCGGAAATTTCGTTGAAAGCAAATTTATTGTTAGTGCCATCCCCAAAATTTTCAGGGCTGAAAACTTTGTCCGCAGGTAATAAAATCAGCGCAGGGTTATCAGATGGAAGATAAATCGCAAAGGGCCTTGAATCAAACAATCTGTCTTTTACCTGGAAAAAATATCCGCCTTTAATGGATTGTTTCAAACCAAAAAGCTGAAAAGATTTGGTAACATCTACGCCTGTTGTATAATTATAATCGTTTAAAAATCCATAATAACGGCTTCCTGATTTTTGAGAACTTTGCGAAGCGCCAATCAATAATTTATAAGGAGCATTGGCTGCGGTGTCTTGCACATACTGAATTCTTCTTTGGTCAGGAATGTATTGGTCCAGAATATTGAAATTACCATACCAATGAAATTTTGTTTTTATAGAAGGCACATTATGTTCGCCCGAAAGAGAGGTATTGAAAAACGTGTTGGACTTTAACGCAAGCTCCGTGGCTCTTACATTGGCACCTGCGCCAGGAATAAAATCAAAATCTTTTCCGGTTCTTTCAGTTACATAGTTGGTAGCGTTTACATTAAATAGATTTTTGAAAGAAATTTTATTATTGCTCCCTACTTGCAAAGTAAAGTTGGCAAGGCCTCCCCACAGCACATCGCGGCTGTACTTTTTATCCTGGTAGTCGTAAGAAATATCGGCAATATCACTCTGAACAGTAAATAACCTGTTTACCAAATAGTCTGTCCGCTTAATGGATTGATTATAATTCAAAGCCAGTACTGCACCTAGTTTGCTGTTGTCTCCAAGTCGCTTATTAATTCCTCCGCTCAATTGAAAACTTCTATTTATTTCCGGCAAAAAATTAGAAGTATTTTTATCCGCGCTCCAAACATTTTTGAATAATTTTCCGTGCTCACTTTTATTTTCTCTTTCTAATGAAGCAAATTTTGATTTTACCGGAAGCGTATTTGGAATTTCACGAAAGCCATCATCAATGCCAAGCCAATCAAGCCCTCCTCCTTTGTAAGTGTAGAAATCCTTTCCTATTGTTTGTGTATTAACTCCTGCTCCCATCGAGATATTTAAATAATCTTTTGCAGGAACGTCTTTGGTATTTACCTGTACTAATCCTCCGGCCCATTCACCCGAAAATTCAGGAACAAAAGCTTTATTGATAATCAAATTGTCAATCATGCCCGCAGGGAAAATATCAAAAGAAAAACTTTTCCTGTCGGGTTCTGTGGTACCCATTAAAATGCCGTTCAGCATTGTTTGAGTATAGCGGTCATTCAACCCTCTCACAATAATATATTTTCCTTCCAGCATTGAAATTCCGGGAACTCTTTTTAAAATTTCGCTTGTATTTTTATCGGGCGACCTTTTAATACTTTCCGCTGAAACTACCTGTGCTACTGTGTTTGTGTTTTTCTGGTAAGCAATTAATGCTGCTGTGGTTTCCTGGCGGCGTGTGGTTCTGATTATAATTTCTTCCTCAGTTTTAGCCGCTGTTTCTAATGTAACATCGAAGTTTATTACCTGGTTGGAAATTACAGTGATATCCGAAATTTCTTTGGTTTTATATCCTACAGAAGAAACTTTTAAAACGTGTGCTGTACCTGAATGAACCGTAATTATATAACGGCCATCCATATCAGTAATGACGCCTTCATTATTGCCATCCAAAGTTATTGAAGCACCCGAAAGAGGTTGGCTCGTTTTTGAGTCGGTTACTTTTCCTTCCACTTTTCCGGTTTGGGAAAAACCATTTAAACCAAAAAGAATTAAAATAAACAGTGTATTAATGTACCTCATGCAATATCTTTTTTTGATGCTGCAAAGAGACTACAGTTATGTTATGACATTGTTATGCGGGGATTATCTAATTGTTATAAGGAGGTTACCTAAAGGTTATGAAATACTATTCTCAAGAGGAGCAAAGGAAAAGCTACTGTTTTTCTTCTAGTTATTTTGTCGAAAGAGTACGACTTATTTGAGAACACTTTTATTCTTCTTCCTCCGGCTTGTCTTTCTTATACTTAGGCTTATGCTTTAATATCTTAACAATGGCCAAACGCTCCATCCCTGCCGAATACACTTTTGCCCGAACGAAATTGGTCTAGGTTCTTTTTCTTGAATGCTTCATAATCAAAACCTTCTTTTTTGTTTTCCAAAAAACTCACTTTTTGACGGATTCCATTATCGAACCGCTCGACTAAGCGAATCTGTTTCGCTAAAATACAGTCTGCACAAGGGTTTCAGCCAAAATAAAAATGGACAAAACGAAGCATTTTCCATTTGTCCACTTTGGTGCCCGGGACTGGATTCGAACCAGCACATCCTTGCGAACGCTGCCACCTGAAGGCAGTGCGTCTACCAATTTCGCCACCCGGGCTAAATTAATTGCTCAATTGCAAAATGAGTTGCAAATCTATATTGAAACTAACAATTCAACAATAAAACAATTAAGCGGTAATCAAACACTCACATTAAAATCTCTCAACGCCTCATTCAAACTCGTTTTTCTATCGGTGCTCTCTTTTCTTTTTCCAATGATTAATGCACAACCCACTCCATATTCCCCTGCAGGAAATTTTTTATTATAAGTACCCGGAATCACTACGCTTCGTGGAGGAATAATGCCTTTGGTTTCGATAGCTTCACTGCCACTTACATCAATAATTTTAGTGGATTGCGTAAGCACTACATTGGCACCTAACACCGCTTCCTTTTCTACTCTCACACCTTCTACCACAATACAGCGGCTGCCAATAAAACAACCGTCTTCAATAATAACCGGACTTGCCTGCAATGGTTCCAACACACCGCCAATACCCACGCCACCACTGAGGTGTACATTCTTTCCAATTTGAGCGCAACTGCCAACTGTTGCCCAGGTATCTACCATAGTTCCCTCATCCACATAAGCGCCGATATTTACATAACTCGGCATCAACACTACATTTCTGCCCAGAAAACTTCCGTAGCGAGCAACAGCATGAGGCACCGCACGCACTCCCAGATCTTTATAGTTTTTTTTCAACTTCATTTTATCATAGAATTCAA
Source organism: Hanamia sp. (assembly GCA_036566285.1). Lineage (GTDB taxonomy): Bacteria > Bacteroidota > Bacteroidia > Chitinophagales > Chitinophagaceae > Ginsengibacter. Next base: position 10,592 of record DATCWN010000556.1, on the reverse strand, counting down.
AAGGAGGAAGTGTATAAGTTTCCATTTTTTGTATCCCGAAATATAAAACAATCGCCTGCTTTACCCATTCATTCACCTGCCAGGTAAGTTCGGGTTCCTTATTATAACTTTCTACTCTAACGGGCATGGCTGTACGCAAGTCGCCGGTATCCAATTTATCAATTACGTTTCTTACAGCGTCTGTAAAAATTTCGTCTTTGAGCAATTCACGGTTATTCCATACTTCATGAATCATTTTTTCCAGGTCCATCATTTGATCTATTTTTTGCAAACTTAACCTAATACTAAAAATACTTCAAATGATAAATTGATAACTTCGCATCCGCATGCAAAAATTCCTGGTTATACAAACAGCATTTACGGGAGATGTAGTGCTCGCTACTGCTGTGATAGAAAAGCTTCACACTTTTTTCCCCGACGCTGAAATTGATATTTTGATAAGAAAAGGAAACGAAGGGCTATTTGACGAGCACCCGTTCCTACACGAAATATTGATATGGAATAAAAAAGAACATAAAAAGAAAACTCTTTGGAAACTTTTAAAAAAAATAAGAGGGACTAAATATCATAAAGTAATCAACCTGCAAAGATTTGCGGCTACTGGTTTCCTCACCGCTTTTTCAGGCGCAAAAGAGAAGATAGGATTTAAGAAAAATCCTCTGAGTTTTTTATTTTCAAAAACATTCCCACACGATATGCTAAACGGCCTGCATGAAGTGGAAAGAAATAATAAACTGATAGAAGACTTTACAGATAACACTTTTACCAAACCAAAATTATATCCATCTAAAAAGAATGAAGAGGAGATAAAGCAATATACACAACAACTTTATGTATGTATGATGCCGGCCAGTGTATGGTTTACCAAGCAATACCCTTTTGAAAAATGGATAGAACTGATCAACTCTTTTCCAGCAGTTTATAAAATTTATCTTTCAGGAGGAAAAGATGATATTGCTTTTTGTACAAAGATAAAAGACAATGTCCTGAATAATAAAGTGGAAGTGCTTGCCGGAAAATTAAATTTTCTTTCTTCGGCAGCCCTAATGAAAAACGCTGTAATGAATTATACCAACGATTCTGCTCCTTTACATTTTGCTTCTGCAACTAATGCGCCGGTAACTGCTATTTTTTGTTCGACCATTCCTGCATTTGGTTTTTATCCTTTGTCAACAAAATCTTTTATGGTGGAAACCAGTGAAAACTTGCCTTGCAAACCCTGTGGCCTGCATGGCTGGAAAGCCTGTCCACTCGGGCATTTTAAATGCGCCTTAACTATTGACAACCAAAAATTACTAAACACACTACCTATCAATGAACACATTTTCAAAGGAAATAAATAATTGTATTGAGGTGCTTAATCACAACGGCATCATCCTCTACCCTACTGATACCATCTGGGGAATTGGCTGCGATGCTACCAATGCAGTTGCAATAAAAAAGATTTATGAATTAAAAAAAAGAGAAGAAAAAAAATCACTTATTATATTAGTAAGCGATGAAAGTATGATAGAAGATTATGTCAAAAATTTATCTCCAAAAATCCTTTTGCATTTATCACAACAAGAAAAACCGACCACAGCTATTTTTAAAAATGCTATTCATTTACCCGAAATTTTAATTAACGAAGATGGTACCATTGCTATTCGGATTACAAAAGATGAATTCTGCAAATCGCTTATTCAACAATTAAAAAAACCTTTGGTTTCCACTTCGGCAAATATTTCAGGAGAAAAATATCCGCAGAATTTTTTACAGGTATCTGAGAAAATCAAAAACGGTGTTGACTATATAGTTCAACACCGTCAAAATGATTTTGAAATTAAATCCCCTTCTTCAATTATCAGACTTAATGATGAAGATGAAATAGAAATAATCCGTTAGTAAAATTTACAAGCCTATGCCAACACCCAACTGTATTGCTTGTGTTTTCCAGGTTTCTTTATCGCCCACATTATCAAGATTGGTAAGCCCACCTACAAAACGGCCATAAACCCTGAACTTTAAAAGATTCAATTGTATGCCGCCTGCCAATGCAAAATTGCCGGACTTAAAAGCATCTCCTCCATTTTGCAAAAGAGTTTTATCCTGGTCAAGCAAAATCCCAAACTGAGGCCCAGCCTGCAAAGTAATAAACTTGTTCAGGTTGTAATTCAACATAATTGGAATGCTTAAAGCATTTAATTTTATATTGTTGATGTGATTAAATTGATACACATCGCTGAACTCCGAGGAAGTATCTACATTCGTTTGATTGAATAAAACTTCGGGCTGAATACCGAATTTTCCAAAATTAATGGTAGCAAATGCACCCACATGATAACCAAGTGTGAATTCATTTTTAAAAGATTGTCCTGATATTTTGCCGAGGTTAGCGCCTCCTTTTATTCCAAAACTAAACCCTTGTGAAAAAACAGAGGAAGAAATAAAAAGTAAAATGGCAAACGAAAAAAGTTTTGTTTTCATAAAGTTTGATTTTTAGATTGTTATATTTTCAATTAATATGCCAACATTAAGACATCATAAACACAATATTAAACTGAAACAATTAGTTAAAAATGTTGTAATAAACTTTAACATCATCCTGAATATCAAATTCTCGCATTTTTTATTGAAAAAAAATGTTGTCCTCATCTTTTCAAATTTATTATTCTTATTGAAAATTAAATTTAATTGTAGGCCTTGTTAAGGTTAAGCGGTGCGTACATTACTTTACAGCTAATTAACATACCTTTGCCGCACAATTAAAAAAATTAAATGAATGCATTTGAAGGCTTAGGCCTAAATGAAAATCTTGTTAAAGCAGTTACAGACCTTGGTTTTGACACTCCCACTCCCATACAATTAAAAGCGATTCCCATTTTACTTTCCGGCATTACGGATTTTGTAGGGCTTGCCCAAACCGGTACCGGAAAAACAGCCGCTTTCGGACTTCCATTATTGCAATTGATAGAGCCGGCAGATAAACATCCGCAGGCATTGATCGTATGCCCTACGCGTGAATTATGTTTACAGATATGCAGTGACCTGCAGCATTATAAAAAATATACCAAAAATATAATCGCCGAACCTGTCTATGGCGGCGCTTCTATCGTGATGCAAATACGCGCCTTAAAAAAAGGGGTGCATATTGTGGTAGCCACTCCGGGAAGGCTGATAGACATGATTGAAAGAAAAGCCATTGACCTTGAAAAAGTGAAGTATGTTGTGCTTGATGAAGCGGATGAAATGCTCAATATGGGATTCAGAGATGATATTGATTTCGTATTAAAAAACACCGTGAACCGTGAAAGCACGTGGCTTTTCAGCGCCACCATGCCGGCCGCTGTTAGAACGATCGCAAAAAATTTCATGCACAATCCGCAGGAAGTAACAGTGGGGAAAAAGAACACAGCCAACGTAAATATCGCGCATCAATATTTTATAACACCTGCTCAATCGCGTTATGAAACTTTAAAAAGATTAGTGGATTTCAACCCCGGCATGTATGGAATTATTTTTACCCGTACCAAAGTAGATGCCCAGGAAATTTCTGAAAGATTATCGAAAGAAGGGTACGACGTAGAGGCCATACATGGCGACCTTACACAACAACAGCGCGATAAAGTAATGCAACGGTTTCGTAATAACAGCATACAGATACTAATTGCCACTGATGTTGCTGCAAGAGGAATAGATATAGTCGGCATCACGCACGTTATTAATTACGAACTGCCCGACGACATAGAAGTTTACACCCACCGGAGCGGGCGTACGGCACGCGCTGGTAAAAACGGAATTTGTATTTCCATTTGCCACAGCCGTGAAGTTTATAAAATTCGCCAGCTCGAAAAAATGGTTAACGCCGAATTTTTCCGGCTCGATATTCCTTCAGGAAAAGATGTTTGCCGCAAACAGTTTTTTCATTTTATGGATAAACTGATCAACACAGATATTTCAAACGGCAATTACGAAACGTATATGCCCGATCTTACTAAAAAGTTTGAAGATATCAGTAAAGAAGAAGTACTTAAAAGAGTGGCTGCACTTGAGTTTGACCACTTCTTAAAATATTATGAGAACGCTGATGATCTGAATGTAAAAATTGACAGAGACAGGCGCATTCAAAATAATGTACCGGGGGAAAGAAGAGAAAGGTCATCGTACCAAAGGGATGGAGGCTTCACCAAACTGTTTATTAATCTCGGCACAAAGGATGGTTTTTACAAAGCCAGCTTCCTGCAATTTATTCTCGATGAAAGCAATCTTAAAAAAGAAGTTTTGGGAAGAATTGATTTGCGTGATATGAATGCCTGGGTGGAAGTTGATAAATCCGCGGCGCCTAAGATGATCAAAAGCCTTGACGGGAAAACCCATAACGGCCGCCAGATAAGAATGAACGAAGCGGATGGTGGAGGAAGCAGAAGGCCGCTCAACCAGGGAAGAAGGCGCATTCCTGTAAGAGAAAACAGATGATTGGTTGATTAGTTAACTTGGTTAATTGGTTTACAAAATTTAGATAACTTAAAAATCTTAGTTGATTAGAATTACTTCCTAATTCTTCATTTAAAATTCTTAATTCGATTTAAATTTTTCCATACTTTTTATAATAAGCAATCAGCATAGAAATTACTTCGTTGTAGCTGCGCATTCCTTTTGGCTGCTGATTTAATCTTAAATACCGTCCGTACATCCAGGTGATGGCAGGTTCAATAAAACTTTGATGAGCTAAATTAAATTTTTTCCATTCCTCAATATCTTTTCTTACCCCATCGTTCAATAAAGCCAGTGATTGCCTGGATGACACCGAATCAAAATAATAAACCTCGCGGTTGGCATACATAAATAAATCAAGGTAGGTTGAGTAATGAAATAAAATATCCGTAGAATTTACAGCCGCTAAGTACCCTACGAAGTTCGCTTCGTTCTCCTTCGCATATCCAAGCTGGTGCGCCATTTCATGGGTAGTAATGTAAGGTTGTAAAAATCCGGGAACCGAAGTGTTCACCTGGCCTTCACCGGTAAAAGGATTATAATAACCGGTAAAACCAAGGTAATTCCCCGCTCTTCCATACATGGAAGATTTCACAGAAAGATTTTTATATTGAAGAAATGGGTATTTTTTCCCTGCTTCATCATAACAGGATTCCGCGCGCCGAAATATTTCTTTTTTTTCAGGATACAAAACATTCGCCTCAAGAAGTAAATTTTTAGAAGCATTTACTTTCTGTAATAAAATTTCCTGTAGCTCTTTCACATCGGAAGTATCATAAGACATGTTTTGCAATTCCAATTGCGAAGCAATTCCCTGCCGGTCATAATTAAGTCCCCAGAAAACATTGAAGATGAGGTAAACAAAAATTAATATCGGTAAAGTGCTCAGAAGTTTTTTAAAAAAAATATGGTTATTAAATCCTCTTTTAAATAAGTTCCGGATATTTTTTATTGATTTAAACAGTAACCAACTTCCTGCAGTTATGTACAAAATGTCTCCGAGGCTAAAGGGTATCCACCCAAAAATCAGACGAAGAGTTTTGGAAATAAAGGGATAAATTCCATAAGTATAAAAGGCCTCTACACGCCCTTTGTTTGAAGAAAATAACCTGATAAAAATTACAAGAAGGAAAGCACATATCCATAGTACTGTCTTTCGCGGAAATCTTTTCGTGCTTTTCATAGAAGAATGAATTCCTTTCAAATGATTCAAAAAATTGTCTTTCAGGTTCAAATAAAACTAAAGATATAAATTGATTTAGATTTTGGTCCCAATAATTATTTTGCTACTGGTTTAGATTTTGTAAACTGACAGGTTTCAAAAATTATTGAAGCGCAGGAAGTACATTTTGATTTTCAGACTGGCCTGCTGATTCCTTTTATCAGAGTTTTAATGAAAAAAATTAATTGTATTTCCTTACCTTTGCTGCCCTTTAATCTGATGTCATGGGAAACAGGCGTGAATTTGATATTGCATTTGTAGGACTAAAACCTGGAGCACATGAGTTTAATTATGAGGTGGATGATAAGTTCTTTGCGGATTTTAAGGAAGCGGATATCACTAATTGCCAGGCTTCGGTAAAGCTCACTCTCCAAAAAAATACATCATTCATGATGTTGAAATTTGAGATAGACGGCAGTGTAAACGTGATTTGCGATCGGTGTGGAAACTCTTTGATGATGGATCTTTGGGATGAATTTAATCTGATAATAAAACAAGTTGAGAATCCTGAGGAGATGAATCAGAATGAGGAAGATCCTGATATATTTTATATCTCCCGTACTGAAAGCCATTTACATTTGGCCGATTGGATTTATGAGTTTGTAATTCTCAGTATCCCTATTCAGCGTATGTGCAGTGAGGAAGAAATGGGCGGCCCGCAATGCAATAAAGAAGTACTGGCCATGCTAAAAAAAATGAGATCACAGGCAATTGAAAATAATCATCCTTTGGAAAAAGGATTGGAACAATTTAAAAAAAAACAATAATTAATAATATTTAATCTAAGGTTATGCCAAATCCAAAGCGCAGACACAGTCAGCAAAGAAGTGCCAAAAGAAGAACACATTATAAAGCAGATGCTCCTACTTTGAGTACTGATGCCACCACGGGCGAAACCCATGTTCGCCATCGTGCGCATACCAGTGAAGGAAAACTTTTTTACAAAGGAAAAGTAGTTGCTGAAAAAGCACCTTCCAAAGCTTGATAAGTTTTTAACATCATTATGAATCCAAAAATAAAGTTTGATTAACTTCAACTTTATTTTTGGATTTTTTTGTGCAAGCTGGTGAGTAATCATTGAGCATCATTGATAATTTTTTAGTTTATGAATATAGCATTGGATATGATGGGTGGTGATTTTGCGCCGCTCGAAGCTGTAAAAGGCGTCAAACTTTTTTTAGAAGAAAAAAATGCAAATGCGCATCTTACTTTAATAGGCGATGAATCTAAACTGACGCCTCTGCTTCAGGAATATAAGATCAATCAAAGTATTACGCTCATCCATGCAGGGCAGGTAATAGAAATGAATGAACATCCCACCAAAGCTTTAAAAGAAAAACAACAATCTTCCATTGCCATCGGTTTCCATTTATTAGCTTCATCTAAAGCAGATGCATTTATCAGTGCCGGAAATACGGGCGCCATGCTGGTGGGTGCACTGTACAGCATTAAAGCGATTGAAGGCGTATCAAGGCCTGCCATCGGCGCCTATCTTCCAAGAGAAAATGGCCAGCTTTCTTTGTTGATTGACGTAGGATTGAATGCTGATTGCAAGCCTGAAAACTTATCGCAGTTTGCCATTTTGGGTTCTTTATTTGCAGAGCATATTCTCAATCATAAAACCCCCCGTGTAGCATTAATTAACGTAGGTACCGAAGAAGGTAAAGGAGATTTACTTTGTCAGGCAGCCTACCCATTGCTGAAAGAAAATAGTCATGTAAATTTTATAGGGAATGTGGAAGGCCGCGACATTTTAATGGACAAAGCTGATGTGTATGTGTGCGATGGTTTTACAGGAAATGTGTTATTAAAATTTGCAGAATCATTTTATGATCTCATTCAAAAGAGAAAAATTGAGGATGAATATTTCAATCGTTTTAATTTTGAAAAGTACGGTGGGGTGCCTGTTTTGGGTGTCAATAAACCGGTAATTATCGGCCACGGCATTTCCGGAGCAGAAGCCTTTAGCAATATGATAAAAATGGCAGAAAAGATGATTGAAAATAATTTTATTGAAAAAATTAAAAATAATTTTTCGTAGCTGAATGAGGTTTTAAAAAGATTGCCCCGCATTCATAGTTTTCACATTCCTTTTCTTCCTGCATTCTTTTTCTGTAGTAATTTTCAGATTTGAATCATTTACCTAATGGCATTGCGAAGAAAATATTTGTTATTATTTTTTCTAACCGGCATTTTTTTTTCAATGCGCTTTTCTTTATTGGCTCAAACTGATACGGTGCCGGGTAAACCTATTAAAACCGGTCAAACCTTATTTGGCAAAATGATTAATAATTTCAAAAAAGATACCACTGAAATAGATATCGCCAATACCTTGAAGAGAAACGATGAAGCCTACAAAAAATATGAAGGACTTATCATCAGAAATATCATCATTAAAAGAATACCCTTCGGAATTCCTTTTTCAGACACTTCAAAAAAGCTGGTAAATACACTGACCAAAGCAGCCAATGATCTGCATCACCTGACTAAAAGACAAGTAATTAGTAACAACCTTTTTTTCAAAAAAAATGATGTAATAAAGCCTTACCTGATGGCCGATAATGAAAGGTTCTTACGACAGCTAATTTATTTGCAGGATGCGGGATTTATTGTTGTGCCCATAGCTCCCGGTTCCGATTCAGCGGATGTGATAGTGATGGTGAAAGATGTTTTTTCTTTAGGAGGAGCCATAGGTTCTCTCGGTTTACAACAAAGCCAGGTGGAAATGCGGGAAGATAATTTCGCGGGAAGCGGAAACGCCGCTGTATTGTTTGGTCTTTACGATGCAAAGAGAAAAGATAATTTTGCTTTCGGCGGAGAATATCTGCGGAGAAATATCGGTGGCAGTTTCATTGATGGAAATATAGGATACCAAAGTTTTTACAATTCGTTCCCTGGTCCAAAAAACGAAAATTTTTATTACCTGAATTTATTGAAACCGCTGCTAAACCGGTATATGAAATGGACGTATGAATTAGACGCTTCTTACCATTCTACAAGAAACAGGTACGTTTCCGATTCACTTTACCAGTCTGATTTCCGTTATCATTTTTATAACCTGGAAGCGTGGGCCGGCTACAATATAAATGCAAAAGATTTTACTACACAGGAGGAAACAAAGAAACTCAGAAAACTGGTGGGCCTGCGTTTTGTAAATACAAAATTTCAGGAGGTGCCTTTAAAGTATTCCTCCTTATACAACTGGCAGTATGCGGATGTAACAGGGTTATTGGCCACGATAACTTTTTATCGTCAGAATTTTTATAAGACCAAATACATTTATGGCTTTGGTAGAAACGAAGATATTCCGGAAGGTTTGGTTCTTAGCCTCACTTCCGGCTATACCATTAAACAAAATCAATCACGGCCCTTCCTGGGATTTAATTATGAAAGATATCAGTATAACAAGAAAAAAAATTACATGGGTTATACGCTTCGCGCCGAAGGTTATTTGAATAAAAAAAGTATTGAAGACATTAACCTTTTGGTGGCAGTGAATTACTTTGATCACTTAAAAGCAATAGGTAACAAATGGAAACAGCGTTTTTTCCTCAACCTTGACGCTGCGCAACAAATAAATACGGTTTTAAACGAGCCTTTATTTATCAACAGTAAATTCGGGTTGCCAGAGTATGGCAATAATTCAATCGGAGGCACTTTACGTGCTACGGCAAAAGCAGAATCTGTATTTTTCAGCCCATGGTCACTGGCGGCTTTTCGATTTGCCCCTTTTGTATTCAGTAATGTAAGTGTGTTTTCTCCTTATGTTTCAAAAACAAAAATTTATACCGCAATGGGTGGCGGCATCAGAACCAGGAACGAAAGCTTTGTATTTGGAACCATCGAAATAAAAGGATTTTATTTCCCTCAAAAGAATTTTCACCAATCACACTTCAGTTTGGAATTATCAACCAATGTGATTTTTAAATACAATTCGCAATTTGTAAAAAAGCCTGATTTTATTGAGATTAATTAAAACTTTGAATATCTTGTAAAGAAATTATTTCACTTTGAAAATCATTTTTCACCAATATTTCGAATTGGCTTTTTGGTCCGCCTCACTTCTGTTGCTGGCGTTTATGAACCCAGGCACCGATCCACATTATTCATTTTGCTTTTTTAAATTCATAGGAATTGATTTCTGTCCGGGTTGTGGTATTGGCCATTCCATCAGTTATTTATTTCATGGAAATATCAACGCTTCCTTGTCAGCGCATCCTCTTGGAATATTCGCCGTAATAATTATTTTATCCAGGATTTATAAACTTTCATCCCGAAAGCTTTCGGGACATATTTTTTCAAATTTAAAAATCAATGATCATGGAATACGGAAATAATTTCAACAGCATCAACCCGGTTATCTTAAAATATCTTTATGACGTAACCCCTGAAGAATTGGTAACCATTAATTCAAGGACCAAGGATTTTAATAATGATGAAATAACCCAATTCTGCATGATCTACCGGTCTAAAAGAAAAGATGCGCAATTGATCTTAATCTTATGCCTTATCGGGCTGGTAGGATTTGCCGGCATACACCGTTTTATAATTGGACACATTGGCATGGGCATTTTGTATTTTTTTACAGTAGGCTTATGCTTTGTAGGTACTATTGTTGACGCCATAAATTATAAAGACCTCGCTTTAGAATATAATAGTAAAATGATTGTAGAAACTATGTCCATGCTGAATATGATAAGATAATAAAGTGCGGGCATTGTTTTTGAAGATTGTTGACAAACCATTTGAAAAAAGATAATGGAAGTAGAAAATTTATTTAAGGCCAGGGCAATTGAAGATATAAGAAACTTATTATTAAAGAAACACGAAACCATTTCAGTGGCAGAAAGTGTTACATCGGGACTGATGCAGGCTGCCTTTTCCACGGCGCCCGATG
>DATCWN010000532.1:0-2089 GCA_036566285.1 Hanamia sp. | reverse complement strand
TTTCTGAAAGCCCTGCGTTCAGCGCTTTATGAAGATTTGCCCAAAAGGTTTTGGCATCTTTCAATCCATCTGCCGTAAGGCAAAAAGTAATGTTTTCTTTTTCAAAAGCGGCCGGATTACCGGGCGCCATTTCCCAATGCTTCATATCGGCGAGGGCCACATAGCGGGCATCGTTGGGGTCTTCTACGTCCATGCCTTTAGGAAAATCCAATGGTAAAATAAAAGTAGCTTTTGTGGCAGCCATTTCTTTAATGCGCTGGTATTCATTTCCACCGGCTTTTAGAATATATTTTACGCCGAATTCATTGGCAATCCTGTCGGCGCGAAGGCAATTCCATTTATCATTCGCTTCAAATATTTGTGGAAGGCTTTGTTCATTATTCCATGCTTCGAGGCTAATGTTTTTGCCCTCTTCCGCAGGTTTGTTTTGATACCAGGCAGCGTCTAAATAGGTTTGCCTCAACAAGGCGATGACGCCCATGAGCGAGGTAGGATAACTTTGAGTAGAACTTCCCTTGCTGAATGAATATTGCGCGGAAGCTTTCTCCTTCAGCATTACAAAATTATCCGGCTGGTTGGCGAGTGTTATGAATGCGCCGGTTCCGCGTGCTATGCCATCTTTCTGGTGAGTGAGTACGGTACCGAAGCCTGCATCGCGTAATGTTTTTGCATCGTTATCATTGGCATCAAAAAGCGCTGCCGCATTTACTTCGGGCTTTATGGCCTGGTTCCAGCCTACGGCGCCTTTGGTATTGCTGGTGATTTGCGGTGACGAAAAAGGATTGAAGCCCTGCGAGGTCCTTTGTGTGGCAGTCATTCCATAATCGCTGTACAGGTCAATGAACGAGGGATAAATAAATTTGCCCTTACAATCTATAATTACCGCGTCTTTTGGAATAGAAATATTTTTGCCAACGGCCACAATCTTTTTATTACGAATCAGCAGCGTTGCATTTGCGATAGTATTGTTGGCATCTTTTACAATAGTAGCATTGATAAAAGCGTAAGCTCCGTTGGTAGGATTGGCAATTCCGTTTACCGGAAAAGTGGCCTGAGCATTTACATAATTAAAGTAAAATGACCCTGCCAATGCCAATAAAAATACCTGGAAAAGAACTTTACATTTTCTCATGAAGTTAATTTTATTTAAAGGTTGAAGATATAAATAAGTTAAGTTCCTACCTTCACTTTTTTTAGAAAAAGATATACCCAGATGAACATTGCGCCTTATATTGAACACACGTTATTGAAGCCTACCGCTACCTGGCCCGAAATAGAAAACTTATGCAAAGAAGCCATGGAATACGGCTTTGCGGCGGTGTGTGTGCCGCCTCTTTATGTAAAAAGAGCGACGGAGCTTTTAACCAATTCGAAAGTGAAAACAGCCACCGTTATCGGTTTCCCGTTTGGCTATAGCGCCATTGAGGCAAAGGTGGCAGAGATCGTTTTGGCAATTGTAGATGGCGCCGACGAACTGGATATGGTCGTAAACATTTCTGCTATAAAAAATGAAGACTGGACTTTTATAGCCAATGAAATCAATACCATCATGCCCATTGTAAGAAATAAGAATAAGGTGATAAAAGTGATTATCGAAAGCGGCGTATTAACCGACGATGAAATCATCAAGTGCTGTGATATTTATGGTGCGGCCGGCGTGGATTATGTAAAAACCTCAACCGGCTATGCAGAAAAGGGCGCTTCCATACATGCGGTGCAACTAATAAGAACACACCTTTCCGATGCGGTAAAAATAAAGGCGAGCGGCGGCATCCGGTCTTATTCTTTTGCAAAAGAACTCATTAATGCCGGAGCCAACAGGCTGGGTTGCAGCGGCAGCATTAAGATTGTGGAAGAGAGTGAAAATGTGAAAATGTGAAAATTAGCCAATTAGCCAATGTGCTAATGTGCTAATGAAAACAAATATCCTCCTGACCTTAAGAATTCGTGTAATTCGTGTAAAGAATTCGTGTAAAAAAAATGAGAACTTGTGAAAATTATTAATTCCCGGTTAATACCCTAAGCTATGAACAAACTAATTTTTTTAATCCTTGTTTTCTTTTCTCCTTCTGTTTTTGCACAGAATACA
>DATCWN010000222.1:0-3348 GCA_036566285.1 Hanamia sp. | reverse complement strand
ATCCAACGTCATTTCTGTATCATCCAACGTCATTTCCGTATCATCCAAGGTCATTTCCGTATCATCCAACGCCATTTCCATATCATCCAACGTCATTTCTGTATCATCCAACGTCATTTCCGTATCATCCAGCGTCATTTCCGTATCATCTAATGCCATTTCTGTATCATCCAAGGTCATTTCCATATCATTTCAGGTCATTTCTATATCATCTGAGACCATTGCGATAGGAATCAACCCGTAAAAGCATAATCTCAATTTCTTTCGGCCGCTAAACTGCACACAAGCTCACCGGTACTGAATTTATTTCAAGGATAGTTTTGGAATAGGTGTTTTTCTTATCAATTTTTCCTTCCAGCAAATGAAGAATATCAACACCTCGTCGTATTTCCTTTTTTTCTGAATATTTTTTTTCGGGCGAGGGCCATTCAAGATGCCAGGTAAAGGCTATTTTCTGCGCTTCTTCATCAATAAAAAGATCCTCCTGAACGAATTTGAAATCGCGATGACGAAACCACATTGCCCATGATCTTGTTAGGGCTGTTTTTCCGGAAATAACGGAGCCATCCCAGTTTTCAAAAACAATATCTTCATGCATCAATTCCATTACTCCATCAAGATCATATTCGTTCCAGGCCATCAGCCATACATTGAACCGGCTGAGGATTTCAGCTCTTGACAGGCTCATTTTGGGTATATTGTTTAAGCACTTTCTTATCTATTTTCCCGTTGGTGCTTTTAGGCATTTCCTCCAGGAAGATTACTTTTTGAGGAATCATAAAGGATTCCAGGTGCGTCATGCATTCCCTTTGAATGTCTTTTTCAGTTAGCGTTATGTTATCGTGTGTGGTAACAAAGACTTCTATGGATTCTCCCATAATTACATCCGGAATGCCCAGCACGGCCACTTCCCTTACGCCATTTATTTTGTAAATGATGTTTTCAATCTCAACCGGACTCACTTTTTCTCCTCTTGTCTTTATGATGTCGTCATTTCTTCCCTGGAAATATAAGAATCCCTCTTCGTCCATCTTAAACCAGTCATTGGAACATAAGATTTTCTCGCCCGGTAGTTTGCCATCCTTTAGCATTTCCCTCGTTAAGGTTTCTTTGTTCAGATAACCCAACATAACATGAGGACCCCGGATGTGCAGAATTCCCGGCTCGCCTGCCGGAACCGGATTACCTCCCGGCGATAACAGAAATACCTCAGTTCCCGGGATCGCTTTACCCACTGAAGCGGGTTTTATATCTACTAATTCAGGTTCGAGGTAGCACACCCTTTTGCATTCCGTTAGTCCATACATTTTAAAGATAAGGGCATTGGGAAATATTTTTTTCAAAGCAGGAAGAAATTCTGCGGGCAACAAGGCAGCCGTATTGGTTATTTTTTCCACGCAATCGAATGACAATCCATTTTCCTTGTTGGAAGCAATCATCATTGCATAAATAGTGGGAACGCCGGGGAATACGGTAGGCCTGTATTTCCTGATATTTTTATAAATGGAAGCCGTGAAAATGAAGGATTGCTCCACTATTAATGTTCCCCCGATGGTGGCGGCCATTAGTAATTGATACAAACCATAATCAAACGCGAGCGGTAACAACAACAGGATACGGTCTTCCTCTGATAATCTTAAATATTCAATCAAACTCCAGCAAGTAAATACCATAGACTGATGCGTCATCATTACCCCTTTGGGAAAACCGGTGCTGCCGGAAGTGTATATTAATGCCGCCAGATCGTTGGGAATTATATTCGGAAAAGCCGTAGCAGGATTGTTTGTTGAAACAGCATTTTCAAAACTTACTAATTCATAATGAGGATGCTTTTTTAATAGATTGATATCGCCCGTACTAATGACTTCACGAATGCTTTTTGTATCTTCCAAGGATTGTAGAAGTTCGTTCTTCAGCGCGGAAGAGGTGATTAAAATTTTTGCTTCGCAATCATTTAAAATGTATTTCAGTTTATCGGCCTTTGTCTGGGGATTGATAACAAGAAATACAGCACCCGAAAGAGTAACTCCATAAATTGAGACAATACTTTGCCATGAATTATCCATGTAAATGGCAATACGGTCACCTTTATTGATTCCGGAATTTATTAAGTGGCAGGCAAGTTTTTCAGCACTTTCTTTTAACGAGGCATACGAATATTCTACCCCTTTAGCAATAATTGCAATTTTGGAAGGATTGTTTTTGGCTGAGAGCAACAAGGCTTCCCCGAGGAGGCGCTGTGGTATTGATATCATTTTAAAATAGTGGAGCGGTCGGTACCGAAGGTCAGACCGCGATCGTGATTCTTTAGCTTTTATCCGAAGTCTTGATAGGCGGCATTCTTAAGTATTCCGTGGTCTTTTGTTTCCGGATAAAATTGTTATAAATGGATTGTATTTCTTCTTCCGTTCTTCCAAGTGTTTTTCCAACCTCTGCGGGGTCATAACCATTTTCATAACCATACCAGATCAGATCCATTTCACCGAACGGCAGCTGAAAGAAAAACTCTTGTTGGGTCTGCTCTGCTGAATACGTATCCGAAGTAGGGGTGCGGTTAATGATTTCCTTTGGTATGTTTAGATACGCTGCAAGCTGATAAACCTGCGTTTTATACAAATTTGCAATGGGCATTATATCAGCGCCGCCATCTCCGTATTTTACAAAAAAGCCTTGTTCTACTTCATGCTTATTGGGCGTTCCAATCACTGCATAATACATGCGTTCTGCATGATAATAAAGCATGGACATCCGGCATCGCTGCTTGAAATTAGAGGCAGCTACTATCTGCAGGTATTCTTTTGGAGGCAACATTTTTTGTTTCTCCTTCCCATCTTTATTGATGATGGTGAGAAAAAAAACAGGTGGTAAATTATGGCTTATCCCTTTGGGATTAACGCCAATTTTCATGGTGTAATCGATAGGATTGTATTCAGGGAATATTGAGGCAACGGCTTCATCTCTGCGGCGGTAACAACCTGATCCTTCCAATGCCTGCGTGATATCTTCCTCGATGGTTTGTACACCCAATTGATTTGCTAATTTTAAAGCCAACTCTTTGCTATCACTACTTGAATCTTTTTCAGGTAATAAGATACCAAGTACATTCTGAGGCCCGAGTGCTTTTACCGTTAATGCTAATGTAACCGAAGAGTCTATTCCGCCACTTATCCCTACTATAGCCCCTTTTCTTTTGGTTGTTTTTAGGATGTCTTCCTTTAGTTTTTGGGTAATAGATGAGACTCCGGATTCAATGTCATCAATAAAAAGAATATTTTTTGAAAAAGGGGATTTGTATTTCTGTTGCATTTATCTTAAACTTATCAGAAGCCAATTTAGAAAAGATTGCTA
>DATCWN010000013.1:0-4750 GCA_036566285.1 Hanamia sp. | reverse complement strand
TGAATGGCATCTTCGGCATTTGCAAAACTGGCCACATGATTGAACTTCCCCGATCCTGCGATTAAGGCAGACAGGTAATTGCGGATTTGTTCATCATCTTCTATAATTATTATCGGAGTCATAGTGTTTTAAAGATAACCTTTACATAGTACCAATGAATGTGGAAAAAGTAGTATTGCTTTTTAAAGGCATGCTATAATTTACTTCAGTTCCCTGTTGAATATCTCTCCATTCAATACTGCCGCCCACATCATTCATGCGCTTTTTGAGATTGCGGATCCCATTGGTTCCCGCTCTTAAATTTTTTTGCCGGATACCAATCCCATTATCCTTTACCAAAAAGCTTAATTGATTTTTATTTACAAAAAAAGACAAAGAAATAAGCGAAGCCTCCGCATGTTTAAGCGCATTATTTAAAAGCTCCTTCGTAACGAGGTATAAATTTCTACGTTCTTCATTACTAAGTTTTATCAACGGTACTTCATCCGGGAAACAAATATTAAATTCTATATCAAACGGTTCAAAGTGTTGCTGGGATTGCTCCCGGATATATGCAAGTAAATTTTCCAGGGTATCATTATGCGGATTCAGCGCCCAAATAATTTCACTCATGGTTTGAACCAGCCTGTGTGCAGATGTTGAAATAATTTTTATTTCAGATCTCAATCCCTCTTTATTCTTATGCTGCGCCTGCATCAATTCAGCCAGCAATGCAATGTGGGTAATACCACTTCCTATTTCATCATGCATATCCGCACTTATTCTTAAACGTTCTGCATCCACAGCAATTTGCTTTTCCATCAAATGCATTTTTCTGCTTAGCTTTTGCCGTGAAAGGCCATAGGTTAAATAACTTACAGAAGAAAGGAGAATAAAAATCAGCGCCAGTATAAATGGTTTTGTCTTCCAAAAAGGGGCACTGATAAGAATATTCAATTGCTTTTCATCACTCCAGGCTCCCTCAGCATTCGAGACTTTCACCCTCAAGGTATATTTTCCGGGGAGCAGGTTGGAATATCTTGCCAGCATATCCTGGGTGGTAACCGCACTTGCATCCCAGCCTTCCAAAATATACCATACTTTATTTGCCCCAGGCATAGTATAATCAAGCGCCGCAAATTGAAAAGTAAAATAGTTCTTATCATAGGGAACAGAAATTGTTCTATGAGAAATATAATTGGAGTCTTTTATAAATTTAATATTGTTTATCTCGATATTGGTGATGGATGCCCTGGGTTTTGTTTTTACCTGGTTTACATCAACCGGATGGAACCAGTTAAACCCTTTTATTCCTCCAAAATAAAAAAACCCGGACCTACCCTTATAAAATGCCTGAGTATTAAACTCGTTGCTTTGAAGGCCGTTAAGGTGCGAATAGTTTTCACAGCTTTTATCCCTGAGGTTAAAAAAACTAAGCCCTTTATTAGTACTTACCCATAAATTACCCTCATGATCCTGAAGCGAACCATATACGTAATTATCAGCGAGGCCGTTTTTATCATCGTATGTTTTATAAATATGTGAAATCGTGTTGAAATGAATTAATCCAATTCCTGAACCTACCCACAAATAATCAGGATTTGTCTGATCTCTTGATATACTCCGCAAGTCAATTCCAGGTAAAAAATTATTCAACGAGTCGAAATTTTCACCAGCGCCTTTTATTTTTAAAATCCCAATTCCGGGCCTCGAAATATAAATGATGTTATCATCCATCTCAATGATATCGGTGGCCGCAGAATTCAAATAACTCTTTTTAACCCGTACTCCTGTATAAGTACCATTTTTATTTTTAAAGATCCTGATTAATCCATGGTGAGTAGCGCAAAGTATATCACCATTTGCAATTTGAATCATTTTAAAAACAAATGAATTCCCTCCCGGAAAAAAAGGCGGCATGCCTTTTAAAAGGATTGGAGTAAAAGTGTTCTTTTCCTCATTGAATATTGAAATGCCTTCGTTACTTCCCACCCACATGTTTTTTTCCCTGTCCTGAAATATCGCGCTGACAATATTGCCCGGCAGGCTATATTTTTTATTCACTTCTTTTTGATAATTAACCAATTTACCAGTGGTAGCATCATAAATATTTAACCCACTGGAATGGGTACCAAACCAAATCCTTCCTCTTTCATCTTCAAAAAAACATTTTGTAAAGTAATCTTTCAGAATTGGGTGGTCTCCCTCCGAAAGAGGGAATAAAAAAAATTTTGGCTTTTTAAGATCGAGCCTCGCTAAGCCTCCACCATCTGTACCTATCCATAAATTATAACTCTTGTCGATAAATAAACAGGTTGTAATAAAAAATGGTAATGATTTCAATCTTAAATTATCAGGGTTATAAAAAGTGATTTGTCCACTTCTTTCCTCATAACACATCAATCCATTGTTTATAGTGGCTATCCACCACCGGTCATCTTTATCTTTTACAGCAAATCCTGGAATGATTCTTTCAACTTTATTTTGGAGAAGATTTAATACTTCCGGATTTTTTTGACCACCAACGGAATCCAACACAATTTTATTTTTATAGACGGTCATTTTTTGCTCCTCATCAAAGAATATTGCCTCTGGCGGATTTTTGAAGTACTTTATGGAAAAACTTTGTTTTTTTGTATCAAAATAAATGAATGGAGACTTATCATTTCCCACTTTCATCCATAAGTTTCCCGATATATCAGCATTAAAAAAAACCTGATTCAGATTACTTTGATCAACCTTTGCAGGGAATTCAAAGAGGGTTAGCCTGTTCAACGCTATCTCATATTTCAATATTCCTCTACCGACGTTTAAAATCCAAAAAACATCATTCGCATCTATATATATCCCTCTGAATTCAGTGTTGTGATATTCTTTTTTATCAGGCCGCCAAACTAAGACCACCTGTTCAGTGAGCGCATACCATTTATAAATACCACCTTCATTGCAATACCAGATGTTACCTGATTTGTCCTCCACGACATTTCCTCTCACAAAATTATTTGCGACTCCGTTGTTATCTACCCCTTTAAATAAAAATGAAACAAGTCTATTTCCATCGTACCTGCTTAAACCATTCGCAGTACCAAACCACATAAAACCCTTTTGATCCTGATAAATACTATATACGGAACTATGCGGTAATCCATCATTCACTCCTAAGGTTTCAAACCTGGGAATGATGGTCTGTGAAACGGAAAAATAATGGCTGAAGATAATAAAAGTCAGAAAAAATATCTTTTTCAAAGGCTTTAACTAATTCTTTTTTTTATAAAAAATTCATCTTTTCTTGAAAAACCAGCTTTGGTTCTAAAGCTAAAAATAATCTAAAAAAGATAGTAAAACCTATTTGCTTATTTTTGTTGAAACTTATTTTTTGAACCAGACTATTTACGCTAAGGATCTTACAAAAATTTACGGCAGGCGAACCGTGAACGATAAAGTTTGTTTTGAAGTATCGCAGGGAGAAATTGTGGGATTGCTTGGCCCTAACGGTGCGGGCAAAACCACTTCGTTTTACCAGGTGGTAGGATTGGTAAAGCCCGATGATGGAAATGTTTTTTTAAATGAAATCAACATTACCAAACTACCCATGTATAAAAGAGCGCAGATGGGATTGGGCTATCTGCCGCAGGAAGCCAGTATTTTTAGAAAGCTAACCGTGGAAGATAATATTGCAGCCGTGCTTGAGATGACGAAGCTCACCAGAAAGGAACAAAAAGAAAAATTGGAATCATTGATCTCTGAATTTAATCTGGAGCATGTTCGCAAAAGCAATGGTGATCTGCTGAGCGGCGGCGAAAGAAGAAGAACTGAAATTGCGCGGGCGCTTGCCGTTGACCCAAAGTTTATTTTATTAGACGAACCTTTTGCCGGCATTGATCCTATTGCCGTTGAAGACATTCAAACGATTGTTACAAGGTTAAAATATAAAAACATAGGCATCCTGATTACCGATCATAATGTAAATGAAACGCTCTCAATTTGCGACAGGGCTTATTTACTTATAGAAGGAAAAATATTTAAGCAAGGCTCTGCCGAAGAACTGGCAAAAGATGAACAGGTGCGCCGGTTGTATTTAGGAAGAAATTTTGAATTAAAGAGAAAGGATTATTTGCATGCTGATGCAATGAAATAATTTGTTTACTTGCTGCATTGTTAGCGATTTTATTCTTGCCGGGAGTTTATTAATACTTTAAAAAAGCGTAGCCCTTCTGAAAGAAGAACTCAGCAATTAACCATTCAACAATTTAACCATTTAACCAATAATCTATTCAACCAATAAAAAGTGAAACTCCTTAGCCCCATCATATCCCGTTTAGCACGAATGCGCTTGTGGGGCGTTCAGAACTGGATTAGCTTTCCGGCTTTGGCGCAAAGGAACGTTTTACAACATCTGATCACGCAGGCGCAGTACACAGAATTTGGAAGAAAATATTCTTTCTCCAAATTGTTTACTGTAAAAGATTTTAAAAAAAGAGTGCCCATCCACGAGTACGATGATATAAAACCTTACATCAGCAGAATGATGAAGGGCGAAGAAAATATTTTATGGAATACCCCCATCAACTGGTTTGCAAAAAGCAGTGGAACTACTTCTGATAAAAGTAAATTCATCCCTATAAGCGATGAAAGTTTAAAAGACATACATTTTAAAGCCTCCAAAGATGTACTCACCAATTACTATAAAAATTTTCCGGACAGCGACCTGCTTACCGGGAAAAGCCTGGTGGTGGGCGGCAGCCACCAGGTAAGCACGCTGTACGAAGAT
>DATCWN010000519.1:0-6722 GCA_036566285.1 Hanamia sp. | reverse complement strand
CTGCTTCTGCCGCCGCCGTATCCGCCGCTGCTTCTGCCGCCGCCGTATCCGCCGCCGCCACTTTTCTTGTAGCCGCCGCCTTCAGGTCTTGGTTGAGATTCGTTTACGATCAATTTCCGGCCTTGCACTTCACTTTCGTTTAAAGTAGCGATAGCAGTTTTAGCTGCTTCATCGTCTTCCATTTCTACGAAACCAAAGCCTTTGCTGCGACCTGTGTTTTTTTCTTTAAGAATTTTTGCGCTTGTAACAGTACCATACTGACTGAATAAGCTGTTTAAATCGTCATCAGTCATTGACCAACTAAGATTACCTACATAAATGTTCATTGTAAAAACTTTTTTTTAATAAATATTGTAACAATTAATGAAATTAGTAGCTACAATGAACTGAAGAAACCCGGTAAAAAGTGATACATCAGCCAAAAGAAAAACAAACTAAACCCATTAATAAAAAATAAAGATACTCTTTTCTTTGAAATTAATTTATTTTAAAAAATTTATTTTTTTTGTTTTTAGCATTTCAAATTTTCAAAATAAAAATGGGGAACTACATCTTCTGTAAACTATAGCAAATCTGACAGATTGGGGATAATGAAAAAATCTTAATCATAAAAAAACCCGCTTAAAAAAAGCAGGTTTTTTTTACTAAAATACATAAATCCTATTCGGCAATAACCTCAAAGTCCACTTCAGTTTCATGGCCTTTACCAAAGTCAATTTTTGCCTTATAATTACCTAATTCTTTTATATCATCAATGATGACGATACGGCGACGGTCAATCTCGTATCCTTTTTGTTCCCGGATGGCCCTGGCAATCTGAACAGAAGTAACACGTCCAAATATTTTTCCGGTGGTTCCGGTTTTGGCGCCTATTTTCAATGGACTCTCCTGCAATACACTTACCACACTGTTAATCTCTGCAAGAAGTTTTTCTTCCTTCTTAGCTATTTGCTTCCTGCGTTCTTCCAACATTTTTAAATTAGAAGAATTGGCTTCCACGGCAAGTTTATGAGGAATCAAATAGTTGCGTCCGTAACCATCTTTTACAGTAACCAATTCGTGAGCGCCCCCTAAATTATTTACGTCTTGTATTAATATGACCTGCATTTTATTTGCATTTTTACCCAATCCAAACTATTATCCGGACTTTCTCCCGAGCTATCGGGATTAGGGTGGTGAAAAAAAATTATTTCATTAAATCTGTAACATAAGGAAGAATAGCCATTTGGCGTGCTTTCTTTACTGCTTCGCTTACTTTACGTTGATATTTAAGCGAATTACCTGAGATACGACGTGGCAATAATTTACCCTGTTCGTTCAGGAACTTTTTCAAAAAATCACCATCCTTATAATCAATATATTTGATGCCTAATTTTTTGAAACGGCAGTATTTTTTTGGCCGCTTTTCAGCTTTTATCGCTGTCAGATATTTAATTTCATTTGGCTTAGCCATTGGATACCTCCGCTTTTTGGTTTGCTGAATTTACGCCGTTTCTCTTTTTGGCATTGTACTCAACGGCGTATTTATCGAGTGCAGTGTACATGTGACGAAGTACTGTCTCATCACGCAAAAGCTGGGTTTTCAGCTTCTCATTGAAGTCGGATGGCGCAGTGTATTCCAACACCCAGTACAAACCCGTGGTTTTTTTCTGGATTGGGTACGCCAGTGATTTTAGTCCCCAGGCATTTTCGTGCACAGCCTCTCCTCCGTTCTCAGTAAGGAACGAAGTGAATTTTTTCTGAGCGGTTTTATATTCCTCTTCAGAAAGCACAGGGGTAAAAATCACCATCAATTCGTAATTTTGCATTTACATTGTTTTTGATTGCTTTTATGCAACCGGTGATTAAAATATTAATTTGGGCTGCAAAATTAAGGTATTTTATTTTCTTAGAAAAAGAAATAAAATCATTAAATAAACAGGTTTTTCGTCTTTGTTCTTTTCAAAATTATCAATAGCTAAAGACTGTAATTTGCCGATTAGAATATTTGATTTTTAGGGTACCGTGAAATCAAGTAAATGAAAAAACCCGTCAATATGTAATAGACGGGAGTAAGAGATTATAAATCCTATTTAATGAATTTTATTTTTCAAGAGATTGAATACCTCTTGTAAGTTTGCTTTTTAAGTTAGCGGCCTTATTCTTATGTATGATACCACGTTTTGCGAGTTTATCAATTTTTGAAGTTAGATCAGCCAGTTTCTCTATAGCAGCAGCCTTATTATCAATTACCTTAAAATCGCGTATTGCATTACGGGTGGTTTTTCCCTGGTAGCGGTTACGTTCATTTCTTGCCGTACTCTGACGTACACTTTTCTTCGTTGCTGAATGGTTTGCCATTAAATAATTTTTTGGGCTGCAAAGATAGTATTTATCCTGAAACAAAATACTCATCTTTTATTTTATTTCAAATTCTGTTATTCAAGACTTTTAATAGCTAAATCCAATGGCATTTTCGTTTATTATCTAATAATAAAGGTTTGTCAAATTATTCATTATCCCTATTTCTATAAAATATCTTGGTAAAAAGAAACGATATTTGCATGAATAATCACTAACTCAATTTAAATTCAATTTTCTAACTCCCGGTTTATATTTCGGGAGAAAATGGTAAAATTTTCTCTTAATCATGAAAGATTTCTCATTTATTACCGCTTCGCATCCTTCTTACATCGAAAATTTATATACAGATTTTAGAAAGAACCCTGAGAGCATTGATGTTGACCTTAGGAAATTTTTCGAAGGTTTTGATTTTGCTGTCACCAATCAGAATGGGCATACCAACGTTGAAACGCTTTCCATCACCAATCTTGATAAAGAGTTTGGGGTATACAAGCTTATTCAGGCTTATCGAAAAAAAGGACACCTGCTTTCAAAAACCAATCCCATCAGGCAGCGAAAAGACAGGCGTGCCAATCTGGAACTGTCTTACTTCGGGCTAAATGACAATGATCTTGCAACAGAGTTTGAGGCCGGGAAATTTGCGGGTACCGGAAAAACCTCATTACAAAATATACTGGCTCATTTACAAAAATGTTATACCGGATCACTTGGAGTGCAGTTTACTTACATGAACGATCATACCAAAGTAGAATGGATCATAAATGAAGTAGAAAAAACAATGCTGGAGCCGGTTCCGTTAGATCAAAAAAAGAGAATCCTTCAAAAACTGAATGAAGGGGTGATGTTTGAAAAGTTTCTTCAGACTAAATACGTGGGGCAAAAGAGATTTTCAATAGAAGGCGGCGAAAATACAATTGCAGCACTGGATGCCATTATAAATGTAGCTGCAGAGAATGAAGTCCAGGAAGTAGTTATAGGAATGGCCCACAGAGGAAGATTGAACGTTCTTGCAAATATTCTTGGTAAAACTTACGAGCAGATATTTACTGAATTTGAAGGAAATGCCACACCCGATACCACAATGGGCAGTGGCGATGTAAAATATCATAAGGGATATAGTAGTGACATAACCACGCCAGGTGGTAAACTGGTTCGTTTGAAGTTGACACCCAATCCCTCGCATCTTGAAGCGGTGGATCCTGTAGTAATAGGATTTGCAAGAAGTAAAGCCGATGTGCTTTATGAAAGTGATTATGATAAAATACTTCCTATTCTTATTCACGGCGATTCTTCCTTGCCAGGGCAGGGAATTGTGTATGAGGTATTACAGATGAGTGGTTTACGCGGGTATTGCACGGGCGGGACTTTACATTTTGTAATTAATAACCAAATCGGTTTCACTACTGATTTTGACGATGCGCGCACATCTGATTATTGCACTTCAGTAGCGGCGATGATTCAGGCTCCTGTCTTTCATGTAAACGGCGATGATGCGGAGGCTGTTGTAAAGGCTTCCCAAATAGCAATACGGTACCGGCAGGAATTTAATACCGACATTTTTATTGATATGGTTTGTTATCGCAGGCATGGCCACAATGAAGGTGATGATCCTAAATTCACCCAACCTGGTTTATATTCCCTCATAGATAAACACCCTAATCCGCGGGAAGTATATGTAAAATGGCTTATCATGAATGGTGAGGAAGGCGCCGCTGATATTGCAAAAGAAATGGAAAAAAAGTACTGGAGCGACCTACAGGAAAGATTGGATGAAATAAAACAGAACCCTCTTCCATATAGTTATCAAAAGCCTGAACTATGGTGGCAGAGCCTGAGAAAAGCGACTCCCGAGGATTTTTTGAATTCGCCGGTTACAGCAGTTTCTAAAGAAAAAATTGAGAAGTTATTTGATGCAATTATGAAATTGCCTGACAATTTTACTCCTCTGAAAAAAATTAAAAAAATTCTTCAGGATAAAATTACCTTATTTGAAAAAGAAGGAAAGTTCGACTGGGCAACCGGAGAACTTCTTTCTTATGCAAGTATTCTGGATGAAAATAAAGATGTGAGAATGAGTGGCCAGGACATTCGCCGTGGCACTTTCAGCCACAGGCACGCAGTAATCCGGGATGAAAATACAGATGATTTTTATAATCGTTTAAGCAACCTCAGTGCAGAGCAGGGACAATTGAGAATTTATAATTCCCTTCTGAGTGAGTTGGCAGTTCTTGGCTTTGAATATGGATATGCCATGGCCAATCCAAATGCATTAGTGGTTTGGGAAGCTCAGTTCGGAGACTTTGCCAATGGCACGCAAACTCTTATTGATGAATTTGTTTCCAGTGCAGAACAGAAATGGAATAGGATGAACGGGCTAACTATTCTGCTTCCTCATGGCTATGAAGGCCAGGGGCCAGACCATAGCAGTGGCAGAATAGAACGTTTTTTACAAATGTGTGCAGAATTAAACATGGTGATTACCAACGTAACCACCGCAGCGAATTTCTTTCATTGCTTAAGGAGACAACTTGCATGGCCGTTCAGGAAACCATTGATAAACTTTTCCCCTAAAGCCAATCTCCGCCATCCGGGCACCTACAGCAAAATAGAAGAATTTGCAACCGGAGGTTTTAAAGAAGTTATTGATGATGCGTCTGTAACAGATGCCGGCGCCATCACCAAAGTGTTATTGTGTTCCGGAAAGTTATACTTCGATTTAAATGAAAAAAGAGAGAAAGATGAAAGAAAAGATATTGCGTTGATCAGATTGGAACAATTGTATCCCGTACCACAAAATCAACTGGACGACCTCTATAAAAAATATAATAAAGCCATCTGGTATTGGGTACAGGAAGAGCCGCTAAACATGGGTGCGGCTTCATTTTTAAGAATGAACCTTACTTCTATAAATTATGGGATTATCAGCAGGCCACCAAGTGCCTCACCCGCAACAGGATATATGAAAGTGCACAAGGCAGAACAAGAAGAAGTTTTAAAAACCGCCTTCGAAATATGACATAAGATTGAATTGATGAGAATGAAAAAATTTACTTCTCCTGTAATTATTTTGGGGAGATAACCTTCCTTCCTTTTGTTCATTTCTCATTTTAGCTTAGGTTTGTAAATCTTAAAAATAATTCATGGCAATAGATATAAAAGTGCCTACTATTGGCGAAAGTATAAGCGAAGTTACTCTTACAAAGTGGTTGAAAAAAGATGGTGAATGGGTAGATAGGGATGAGGTAATTGCAGAGTTAGAAAGCGAAAAAGCCACCTTCGAAATCAATGCCGAAAAAGCTGGGATACTCCATACGCTCGCCAAAGAAGATGATACAATAAAAATTGGTGATGTAGTGGCTACTATTGATGACACTGCACAAAAACCAGCAAGCAAAGAAGTTCCTAAAGAGGACAAAAAAGCGGAACAATCAAAGACAGCATCCAAACCACAAGAATCCAAACCTGCAGCGGAAGCGCCAAAAGAAACAAAAAAAGAAACCAAAGAGGTAAAGGCTACGCCGGTAGCAGCGGCCATATTAGCCGATAAAAAAGTGGACGTATCAAAAGTGATTCCTTCCGGTTCTCATGGAAAAATAATGAAGAATGATGTGCTGGATGCCCTTGCCAATCCGGGAAGAGCTATAGGAAAAGAGCTTTTCAGCCGCGAAGAAAGTCCAAAGAAAATGTCTAACCTGCGCAGAACTATCAGCCGCAGATTGGTAGAAGCAAAAAACAGTACCGCCATGCTCACCACTTTCAACGAGGTGGACATGAGCGCTATTATGGATTTAAGAACAAAGTATAAAGAAGCCTTCAAAAAAACGCATGAAGTAGGGTTAGGGTTCATGAGTTTTTTCACGAAAGCCTGTTGCTTCGCCCTACAGGAATGGCCTACGGTAAATGCAAAATTGGATGGCGATAATATTGTTTACTATGATTATTGCGACATTTCCATCGCTGTTTCATCGCCAAAAGGTTTGGTGGTTCCGGTAATAAGAAACGCCGAAAGCCTGAGCATGGCTGAGATTGAAAAAGAAGTGGCGCAACTGGCGGTTAAGGCAAGAGAAAGTAAACTCACTATCGAAGAAATGACCGGAGGCACTTTTACTATTACCAATGGTGGTGTGTTCGGTTCCCTGATGAGTACACCCATTATCAATATTCCGCAAAGCGCTATTTTAGGAATGCACAACATTGTGGAACGCCCGGTAGCTATAAAAGGCCAGGTGGTAATAAAGCCTATGATGTATGTGGCATTAAGTTACGATCACAGAGTTATTGATGGACGGGAATCAGTAAGTTTCCTTGTCCGTGTAAAGCAAATGCTCGAAAATCCTGAACAACTTCTATTTGGAAAAGATCCTGTCAAAGCATTGCTT
>DATCWN010000351.1:0-18684 GCA_036566285.1 Hanamia sp. | reverse complement strand
GGCTTCAGGCCCGATAATGTGGATGTGGAAAGCGAGCGAATCAATGCTATTTATGAGTATTCGATAAAAAACTTCCGGCGTAAAATTCAATTAGAGGAAATTGCCGAAGTGGCCAATATAAGCCCCAACTCATTTTGCCGTTATTTTAAATCAAGGACAAGAAAAACGTACTCGCAATTTCTGATAGAATTGAGAGTAGGCCATGCCTGTAAATTGCTTATTGAAAATAACCAGTGCCTCAAACGCTTGTGTTACGAAAGTGGGTTCAATAATTTTACCAGCTTCCACAAGTATTTTAAAACCATCACCGGTAAAAGCCCTTTGATTTATCAAAAAGAGTTTACGGCATAGCATAGCCATTGCAGATTTTTTTTAAGCCAGAACTATATAGTCAACGGGTTCTCTTTACTTTATTATTATCTCATTTTCATGTAGGTGGGGCTACCTCTGCCTACCTCAAAAGCCATTAGTTGAATGAAACCATATTTCACGCTTGCTTTACTACTTTGCTTTCTCTATACCACAGCTCAAAACAAACAACAACAAATCATTCTTGCATCTAAGAACACTACTCTTCTGCTTTCAGTAGATAATAATCAGCGCGTGGTACAATCTTATTTTGGAAAAAAACTAACCAATGCCGTTGATTATAAAAGCCTGCGTGGTGGCCGGGAGGCTTATCTTACTGCCGGAATGGAAAACCAGTTGGAACCCGCCATCAGGATGGTTCATGCAGATGGCAATCCTTCTCTCGAATTGAAATATGTTTCTCATTCTATCAATAAAACGGACGATAACGTAAGTACTACCAACATTGTTTTAAAAGACCCTGTTTATCCCGTGGAAGTGATTCTTCATTACACGGTTTATTTCAATGAAGATGTTTTTAAAAGCTGGACAGAAATTAAACAGAATGAAAAAAAACCGGTGCTGCTTACCAAATACGCATCATCCGTTCTTCATTTCAATGCCGATGAATACTGGCTTACACAGTTTCATGGCGACTGGGCAAGGGAAATGC
Source organism: Hanamia sp. (assembly GCA_036566285.1). Lineage (GTDB taxonomy): Bacteria > Bacteroidota > Bacteroidia > Chitinophagales > Chitinophagaceae > Ginsengibacter. The sequence goes on along the minus strand of DATCWN010000351.1, from coordinate 17,663 downwards.
AAATGGTGGAAGAAAAACTGAACAATGGCATCAAAACCATTGAAAGCAAATTAGGTACGCGCACTAATTTTTATCAAACGCAGGCTTTTTTTGTTTCTTTAAATAAGCCTTCTACGGAAACCAATGGCGATGTAATTGCAGGAACCCTGGCATGGACGGGAAATTATGAATACACTTTTGAAGTGGACCAGCGCAACGGCCTTCGCGTTATTTCAGGCATCAATCCGTATGCTTCTGAATATTCTTTACAATCAGCAGAAACTTTTACAACACCAGCGTTTATTTTTACCTATTCTTCTAACGGCAAAGGACAGGCAAGCCGCAACCTGCATCGCTGGGCGCGCAACTATGGCGTGTTGGATGGCAAAGCTCCCCGCATGACGTTACTGAATAATTGGGAGGCTACGCATACCAATTTTAATGAAGAAAGATTGGTAGAGCTTTTTGGCGAAGCCAAAAAATTAGGTGTTGATTTATTCTTACTGGATGATGGATGGTTTGGCAATAAATTCCCCCGCAATGATGATAAAGCGGGCTTAGGCGATTGGCAGGAAGATAAGACCAAACTCCCACATGGTATTGGTTATTTAGTAAAAGAAGCAGAAAAGCAGGGAGTAAAATTTGGCATCTGGCTGGAGCCTGAAATGGTGAATCCTAAAAGTGAATTGTATCAAAAACATCCCGATTGGATTTTAAAACTTCCTAATCGTGAAGAAGATTTACAGCGCAATCAATTGGTGCTCGATCTGACCAATCCCAAAGTTCAGGATTTCGTTTTTTCTGTGGTAGATGATTTGATGACGAAGAGCCCTGGCGTTGCTTTTATCAAATGGGATTGCAACCGCAGCATGACCAACGCGTACTCTGCTTATCTTGGAAAAAAACAATCGCATCTCTTTATTGATTACACCAGAAGCCTGTACAAAGTAATGGAACGTATCCGGGCAAAATACCCGCATCTTCCGATTATGTTGTGTTCCGGAGGCGGCGGCCGCACTGATTATGGCGCGCTGAAATATTTTACAGAATTCTGGCCCAGTGATAATACCAACCCGATAGACCGGATTTACATTCAATGGGGTTATTCTTATTTTTTCCCTGCAAATACCATTTCTGCGCATGTTACCAATATGGGTAAACAATCTTTGAAATTCAGGACAGATGTGGCCATGATGGATAAGATGGGTTATGATATCAGAGTGCACAATTTTACTCCTGATGAACTTCAGTTTAGCGAAGATGCCGTGAAAACCTACAAGCGGATCAGTGATGTTATTTGGTTTGGCGACTTGTATCGCCTTGAATCTCCTTATGAATCAAACCGCGCGGTAGTGATGTATGTAAAGGATAATAAAAGCAAGGCCATTCTTTTCAATTATCATTTAAATACAACGAGGAAGGATATTTTCAACCGTGTACTGTTGCAGGGATTGGATGCTCAAAAGAATTACCGTATCAAAGAAATCAATCTCTTTCCGGGCACCAAATCAACGCAGCCGGATAACGACAAAGTGTTCACAGGAGATTACCTGATGACGGTAGGATTGAACCTGAGCGCGGGAAAAGTGAACCCACAGACAAGTAATATTTACGAGATCACTGAAGAATAATAAAATAAATTAAGTAAACAGGTCGCAAAATTTGTTGGGTAATGATACTGAAATGCTCAAATATCTTACTTCATTTTGTGCCGTAGGCACAATTGGTAGGTAGCCTGTTTATTAAAAAAGCACAAGACGTTCCGAAGGAACGTTTCGTACTTTTCTTTTGAAATCTTCTACCCACGAAAAGTTCCTATGGAACTAAACCCTAACAATGTCATTACATGCCATATTTATATTAAATCCGATAATAAAATTAAAATATCAATGAAGAAATCTCTTTTAATTATTTTTTGCTTTAGCGCTTTATGCACCATGGCGCAACAAAAAAACATCTACAAAAAAGGCTGGATTGATTTTAATAAAAACAATGTAAAAGATGTTTTTGAAGATCCTTCGCAGCCGGTAGACAAAAGAGTGGAGGACCTGCTGTCGCAAATGAACATGGATGAAAAGACCTGCCAGATGGCCACCTTGTACGGCTACGGGCGCGTGCTGAAAGATGAAATGCCCACTGCCGGCTGGAAGAACCAGGTGTGGAAAGATGGCATCGCCAACATAGATGAAAACCTGAGCAGCCAGAAAGTAAAAACCCAATATTCATTTCCCTTCAGCAAACATGCACAGGCAATCAATACCATTCAAAAATGGTTTATTGAAGAAACGCGCCTGGGCATACCCGTTGATTTCACTAACGAAGGCATTCATGGACTGGCTCATGACAGGGCCACGCCCTTGCCGGCACCCATTTCCATAGGAGCCACCTGGAATAAATCATTGGTAAGGCAAGCCGGAGAAACCGTAGGAAGAGAAGCCAAAGCATTGGGCTATACCAATATTTACGTTCCTATTTTGGATCCCGCCCGTGATCCGCGCTGGGGCAGGGTAGTGGAGTGTTATGGAGAAGACCCTTTTTTAATTGCAGAATTAGGAAAGCAAATGAGCCTCGGCGTTCAAAGCCAGGGAGTGGCTTCTACCTTAAAACACTTCGCGGTATATAGTATTCCCAAGGGAGGGCGTGATGGCAATGCAAGAACAGACCCGCATGTGGCGCCAAGAGAAATGCACCAGATTTATTTGTATCCGTTTCGCAGGGTGATCCAGGAAGCGCATCCACTGGGCGTGATGAGCAGTTACAACGATTGGGACGGTGAACCCATAACAGGAAGTCATTATTTTCTTACTGAATTATTAAGACAAAAATTTGGCTTTAATGGTTATGTGGTTTCCGACAGTAAAGCGGTGGAGTTTCTTTCTGAAAAACATCATGTGGCCAAAGATTTTAAAGACGGCACCAGGCAGGCTGTAGAAGCGGGTTTAAATGTTTGGACCAATTTCAGAATGCCTGAAGTTTACATCAATAATGTTCGTGAATTAGTGAAAGAAGGCAATTTATCTGTGGCTACTATTAATGCAAGAGTGAAAGATGTGCTGAGGGTAAAATTTATTTTAGGATTGTTTGACACACCCTACGTTGCTGATCCCAAAAATTCAGATAAAATAGTGCATACCGCAGAAGACGATTCCATGGAATTGCAGTTGAACAGGGAATCATTGGTGTTGTTAAAGAACGAAAAAGGATTATTGCCGTTACATAAAAACAACCTCAAAAACATTTTGGTAACAGGGCCTTTGGCCGCTGATGCCAGCTATGCGGTAAGCCGGTATGGTCCTAACAATAATCCTATCACTTCTGTGCTGGATGGAATCAAAGCCAAGGTGGGCGCTACGGTAAATGTGGTTTATGAAAAAGGGTGTAATGTGGTAAATCCCGGGTGGCCCGAAACAGAAATTATTCCAACACCTTTAAGTGATGACGAAAAAAGTGGTATTGAAAAAGCGGTTGCTGCCGCTAAGAATGTGGATGTGATTATTGCTGTATTAGGAGAAGATGAAAAAACGGTAGGAGAAAGTTTGTCAAGAACATCACTCGATTTGCCGGGAAGGCAAGAACAATTGTTGCAGGCTTTATACGTCACAGGAAAGCCCGTGGTATTGGTTTTAATAACTGGTCAGCCACTTACTATTAATTGGGCCGATCGTTATGTGCCTTCTGTTTTGCAAGCAGGTTTTCCCGGCCCTTCCGGTGGAAAAGCCATTGCAGAAACTCTTTTCGGCGATTATAACCCGGGCGGAAGGCTTTCTATGACCTGGCCAAAAAGCACCGGCCAGATAGAATTTAATTTTCCTTTCAAACCCGGTTCTCAAGCCAGCCAATCGCTTACTGAAGATCCGAATGGTTATGGTAAAACGAGTGTCAACGGGCCTTTGTATCCCTTTGGTTTTGGATTAAGCTATACCACATTTGAATACAGCAATGTTGTAGTAACTCCTGAAACACAAAACCCACAAGGAAATATCGAAGTGTCAGTGGATGTTACCAACACAGGAAAAGTAAAAGGCGATGAGGTGGTGCAGCTTTATTTGAAAGATGTGCTAAGCAGCGTTACCACTTATGATTCTCAGTTGAGGGGATTTGAACGCATCAATCTACAACCCGGTGAAAAGAAGACGGTGAAATTTACCCTTCAGCCCGATGCCCTGGCCTTGCTGGATAAGAACATGAACTGGACAGTGGAGCCGGGCCAGTTTGAAGTGAGGATAGGCGCTTCATCGGTAGATATAAAATTGAAGAAGGGTTTCACGATAAAATAAAAAGGGTACTTGAAATATAATACTCTGGCCTTCCTTATACTTAAGAATTGCGATTCCTAACCATAAGAATGGTCATTCCTATACATAAGAATGGTCATCATTAACCTTAAGAATTGCGTTTTCATATTCGCAGGCTGATATACATTCATCAGGTGATTTTCTGGGAGTACATTCCAGATTGTCCCCTGGAGAACGCAAAACCAATATACATCACTTGCAACCCATTCATTTTTTAATACCTACGTAGTGTATACTGCTTTTGTTGCGCCCAGGAGCAGGAAATTTGGGATACATCCTCCCGTTTATCTTCCAAAAAAATGTCAAAATAGTTTATAATCCGGCTAATTGAAAAGAACTTATTTAGAAGAAATACTTATTACTTGCATCAGATAAATAGAGAGAATGTGAGGTGTTTTCCCCACTTGATGTGCACATCAGAAAATGCGTCTTGTATTTCCTGGTTTTTAATCACTAAAATAAAAACGATTGTATATGAAACAAAAGTCTATCCATTTTCCCCCGGGATTGTACAAGTTCTTCTTTTTAATGGTGCTGTCTTTCCTCTTGAGTAATGTAGTTCTTTCACAGACTACTACTATCAAGGGAACGGTAACTGATGACCAGGGCAATGGCCTCCTGGGAGCCAATATTAAAGTGAAAGGAACTACTAATGGCACTATTACAGATGCTACCGGTAAATACACGATCAGTGTACCCGAAAATAGTACCCTCGTTTTTAGCTTTACAGGATTTAAGGAACAAAGTGTTCCTGTTAAAAATCAGACCGTACTTAATATTTTGTTGACGCCCAACGTAAGCAATCTTGAAGAAGTAATTGTTACAGGTTATAGAAGCCAGGCAAGAGGCACTATTACAGGGGCGGTTTCATCGGTAAATAGTTCCGAGTTTTCGGATATGCCGGTTGATAATCTCTCCAATGCCTTAGCAGGGCGGTTGTCTGGTGTTACCGTAACCCAGTCTGCCGGAACGCCCGGTATGGAATCCTCTATCAAAGTCCGGGCAATGGGTACTTTCAATAATGCAGATCCGCTGTATGTAATTGATGGCGTGGTTAGCGATAAGTTCGCATTTGACGGGATGAGCCCGAATGAAGTAGAAAGTATTACGATTTTGAAGGATGGAGCGTCTGCTGCTATTTATGGATCACGTGCCGCAAATGGCGTTATACTAGTAACTTCTAAAAGAGGAAAGTTAGGTACTCCAAAGCTTTCCTACAGCGGTATATATGGAGTGCAGAGCCCAACCAAAATACCCAAAACGCTGAATGCTTTTGAGCACGCTAATGCTATCAATATTTTCTTACGCTATAATGCTATCCCCGAAACAGATAACAGGTACTATACCCAGGATGAACTGGATTATTTTAAAGGCCATTCATGGAACTGGGTAGATGAGATGTGGAAAAACCCAACTACCACCCAGCATTCATTAGATGTAAGCGGCGGCACACAGAATGTAAGGTATTTTCTCGGCGGCTCTTATAATTATGCTACCGGATCATTCAATAACCTGGATTTCCAGAAATTTAATTTAAGGGGAAATGTGGATGTGTCCGTAACAAAAAATCTTAAAGTCTCTCTGGATTTGAATGCCGACAGGCGGAATACCGATGGTCCGAGCTGGCAGGTAAGTAACTGGCGCCAGGAAGATCTTTATAAAGCTTTATTGTATAGAAGCAGCATGGTTCCGCCGTTTGTAAACGGCCTTCCGACAGGTAACTGGGTAGAGTGGCATCCCGGTGTGGTGATTGATCCGAGTTTAGCCGGATACAATAAAAGAGAATGGACCAATTATAATGCCACGCTGACCTTAAATTATAAGGTACCTTTTATAGAAGGATTAAGTATGAAGGCATCGCTAAACGGATATAAACGCGATGTATATAACAAGCAACTCAACCTTCCTTATAATATGACGCTCTTCAATACGCTGGGCGGCCATAATCATATAGTGGGAGATTCTGTAGTGGGCCTCCGGCCCCGTGCTGCCGTTGAATTTCTGCTCTCACAATATGATAAAACAGAGCGGTACCAGTTAAACGCCCAAATTAATTACAAGAGAAGTTTTGGAAAGCATAATATAGATGCGTTGTTGGTATATGAGCAGGCGGAAGAAAACGCAATAGACTTTAATGGCCAGCGAATCGATCTTATTTCTTCTTCCATAGATCAGATATTTGCAGGAAGTAGCGCCGGAGCAACTGTGAATGGTGGACAGGACCAATCTGCAAGAGTTTCCTATGTGGGCTTGGCAAGTTATAATTACGATCAGAAATATCTACTGGAAGCTTCTTTCCGTTATGATGGCTCCGTTATTTTTGCACCCGAAAACCGATGGGGTTTTTTCCCTTCCGTATCAGCCGGGTGGCGAATTTCGGAAGAGTCATTTTTCAAAAATAATATTGGCTTTATCAACGATCTGAAGTTCAGGGGTTCCGTTGGTTTATTGGGTAATGATGCGGTGGGTAATTTTCAATGGCTACAATCGTTCCAGTTAGTTGACAGTAAAAATAAGCCTTATTACGGAGCTATTTTTAAAGATCAGACAACGGGAATACAACCCGGAGTTCTGGCTAACAGAAGTATTACCTGGGAAAAAGCGCTTAATTATAATGCCGGTTTTGATAGTCGTTTTTTGGATAATAAAATGAATTTGAACCTGGATGTATTCTATCGTCACACTTATGATATTCTCGGCTCCCGGCAATTAAGCATTGCGAGCACGTTTGGTGCTGATATGCCAGATGAAAACTATGAAAAAATTAATACCCACGGATTTGAGATTGAATTAGGATATAATAATCATTTGGGCAGTTCTCAAAACCCCATTACTTACTATGTACGGGGTAATTTCAGCTATGCCACCAATGAAATTATACAAACAGACCAGGGTGAAAATATAAGGCCTTATCAATCTGTCATCGGCCGCCCTGTAGGCCTCCAGGACAACGGAAATATTAATGGCAGTGGGCAATATGATAAAGACATGCTTTGGGGTTATGTCGCTAACGGTATTCTTCGTACCCAGGCTGATATAGATGCCCTTCCGGCCGGATATACCATCATTGGCCTAAAGCCACAATTAGGGATGTTGAATTATAAAGACATTCGCGGCCCAAATTCTGATAAGCCGGATGGTAAAATAACCGCCGATGACCAGCAATTCCTGGCGAAGTATAGTATTCCTCCTACAAGTTTTGGCCTAACCCTGGGTGCCTCCTGGAAATCCCTTAGCCTTGACGTGCTTTTTCAGGGTGTAGCAGGAGGAAAGGTGATGTTGCCTACCACCGGAAGAGATATACAGGGAAGGGCGGAGGAAGCATCCCTTAGCTATTGGGCAGATAGCTGGACTCCCGAAAACCCGGATGCCAAATATCCCGGATATAGAAGCCCGGGTTATCGCACCCGTTATCCTGAGTCTTCTTTCTGGCTGGTAGATAATTCTTTTGTACGATTAAAAAATCTAAGTGTTTCGTATTCACTTCCAAAGAGCTTTATAAGCAGGGCCAATTTGAACAGTGTCAGGGCTTTTTTTACCGGTTCCAACCTGCTCATGCTGTATAGCGGTAACGACATCTACGATCCTGAAATGAATAGTATCACTGCTTATCCTATGATGAAGGCTTATTCATTCGGTTTAAATATTAGTTTGTAATTAAAAATATTGCCATTATGAAATTTTTAAAATTAATACCTCTTGTTCTTGCATGCTGCATACTATGCAGTTGCAATAAAGTCCTCGATAAAAAAGATCTGGGCGCTATAACTGAAATAGATGAGTGGAATAACATTGACCTGGCTACGGGATATGTAAATAGAATTTATGCGGAGGGTTTGCCCGAGTGGAATGACGACTATACTGATTATTCGGATGAATCGGATGGCGGCGGCAGTTATATGTACGGCCAATTAACTGAGAATTCTGTTGACTACTGGCCTTATGATAAAATAAGGAAGATTAACATCCTGCTTACCAGTATTGATCAGGGTACTCTTAAAGATGCTGACAAAACGAAATTGAAAGGCGAGGCGCTTTTTTTCCGCGCCTGGCAGTACTTTCAAATGGTCAGAAATTACGGAGGAGTTCCGCTCATTCTTGTGCCGCAGAAGTTAACAGATGATTTGCTGGTGAAGAGAGATCCTACTTCGGTGGTTATGGCACAGATTATTACCGACCTTGATTCCGCGATTGCCTATTTGCCGGTTATAAAAGCCGGATCAGGCGCCAATGACGGGCATTTGCATAAAGGAACTGCGCTTGCGGTAAAAGGAAGAGCGTTATTGTACTACGCAAGCCCTCAATTTGATCCTACCCAAAGCGCAAGCGGGAGATGGAAGGCTGCTTACGATGCCAATAAAGCAGCCAAAGATTACCTGGATGCAAATGGTTTTGGTTTATATCCGGATTTTGCAGGATTATGGTTTAATGAAATGAACAAGGAAGATATATTTGTACGGAGATACGAATATTTAGCCACCAATGATTTGAGCTTTACTCATTGGGCAGCCGCCACCCGACCTTTGGATGCCTCCCAGGGAGCAACAGGTGCCAATCGTCCCGCATTGGAAATGGTGAATGCGTTTCCTATGAAAGATGGCAAGTCTATCGATGACCCAAGTTCTGCTTACCAATACAACCCTAATTATTTTTGGCAAAACAGGGATCCCCGTTTTAATCAAACTATTGTTTATAATGGTTCCCTTTGGGAACTTAGCGGCCAATCGGGGCGGATACAATGGACCTATGTTGGGGGAGAACAAAATAATCCAACCCTCTCCGGATTTTACTGCCGTAAGGCGGTAGATCCTGCCCAGGATCCAATTGAAGCTTTTAACAGTAGTACAGATTGGGTGGAGCTTCGTTATGCTGAAGTACTTTTGAACCTTGCTGAAGCTGCTAATGAGATCGGTAAAACTTCGGAGGCATATCCTCTGTTAACGGCAATCAGGGCACGTGCCGGTATTGATGCCGGTGCCAATAATGAGTACGGTCTGGATGAAGGGATGAGCAAGGATCAAATGAGGGATGCCATCATGCTGGAGAGAAAAATTGAGTTTGCTTTTGAGGGCAAGCGTTATTGGGATCTTAGAAGACGAAGGGCGTTTGAAAGCAAGTTGAATGGAACCCGTCGTCATGGTTACATTATCAAGTTGAAGGTGTCGGATGATGAATGGAAACAACTTAAAAATTCAATGAGTTCACAGGAATTGATCAATTACCTCAGCACTCACTATACAGATTATTTTACTCATGAAGAAAAACAACTTGACACGCAATTCGACATAAACTGGAAACCTGAATATTATTTCTTCGCCATTCCTTCAGAACACCTTCAGTTGAACAGCAATCTTGAGCAAACCAATGGCTGGGCCGGGGGTACTTTTGATCCGTTGAAATAAAATGATGAAGATGTAATAATTGTGTATGGTACGCCATAAAAATAGTAGATAAATTTTTGTAACCGAATAATAATGCCCCTTCGTCTTGCGTTTTAGAATAAGGCATGTTAAATTCCGACCAATCCGGCTGTTTCCAAGTCCAGGGTGTAGGTATCAAGAACATTAAAATAGAGGGAGGGAAATCTTTCGAAATCAAAAAATTAGATAGCCTTTTGTGTACAAAAGGCGCACTGATTTTCAGTTTTAAGAATATCATGCCTGGTATATAATTTTTACACACGTTGTAGTAGGATTTTATTGTCTGATGGCCAATTTATTTCAGCTAATTTAGCTCCAAAAAAAGGATGTCAAAATAGCTTACAAGGTGGGTAATTGTAAAGAACCAATTCAGAAGAAATATGCTTTACTTGCATTAGTTAAAACTAATAGAAAGTGATATTTATTTTCTCAGCCAGCCTAACTAAAAAACTTTAGTATTTTCAAAATTTTACTTGCTATAAAAACGATTGCGATATGAAACAAAAATTTATCTGCTTTTCTTCCGGTTTGTACAGGTTTCCTTTATTACTTGTTGTGCTTTTCCTTTTCAGTAATATAGTTTTATCTCAAACAACCATAAAAGGAACGGTAACTGATGCGCAGGGTGGCACTATTGAAGGCGCTACGGTATCAGTGAAAGGAACTCAAACCAGCGTTGCCACTGATAATGCCGGGAGGTTTTCGATTACAGTTCCCGGACAAAATTCGGTGCTCGTATTTACTTTTGTGGGATATCAGACACGGGAGGAGAAAGTGGGTACACGAACCAGCATTAACACTACTATGATTACCAGTGTTTCTGATTTGGATCAGGTAATTGTAGTTGGCTATGGTAACGCAAAAAAAAGAGACGTAACGGCCGCTATCAGTTCCATCTCCGCGAAGAATATTGAAGAGAAGCAGCCTGTCTCCATTTTTGACGCTATACAGGGTGCTGCACCGGGTGTTCGTGTTATGAGTAGTTCCGGAGCGCCCGGTGAAGATGCCGGTATTACTATCCGGGGTTTGTCAACCCTTTCAGATGCAGGCGTAAAACCACTGTACCTGGTGGATGGGGTACCTATGGATAATATTGCTACCATCAACCCTAATGACATTCAGTCTATTGAAATTTTGAAAGATGCAGCTTCTGCGGCTATTTATGGCGCACGTTCTGCCAACGGGGTGATCCTGGTAACTACCAAACGCGGAACTGCAGAAAAACCCCAGATAAATCTTGGTTACTTACGGAGCTATAGTAATTTGTCTAACAGAATTTCGCAGGCAAACAGATTGCAAAGGCAAATGTTTGATCAAAGAAGCAGATTAGGCCTTGACCCAAAACCAACAGATTCTACATCTTTTTCCAGAAACTCAGACAACGATTACCAGGATTTGATAACACAGACGGCAGTCCGCAACCAGGTGGATCTGGGTATTATGGGTGGAAATAAAACATTGAACTATTTTAATAGTTTACAGTACCTGGATGAAACAGGTATCGTAATTACCAGCTATAATAAAAGGTTTTCTTTTCGTACCAATGTGGAATACAATCCTTCAAAAAGATTTACCATGTCCACCCGTTTGAATTTTAGCTACCAAACTAAAAATAACATCAATGAGGGCAACGTAATTCAGCAGTCCCTACAGCGGCCTCCCGGCATGGCGCTTTTTTTCCCGAACGGAGAATACATTTATTTCAATGGAGGGAGAAGAAATCCTCTTGCTGAGGCTTATTTAAGAACGAATATTACCAAAGCCTATAAAGGCGTACTTTACCAGGGATTTGATTTTAAGATTGCCGAACCGCTGACCTTTCACGCGGATGCATCTGCTGATGTTGAGCTGGATAGAACAGCCAAATTCGCTTCTAAATTTCTTACCAGTAGCAACCCTCCTATTAGTTCCGGTAGTGATGAAACAAAAGTTCCGATAAGATTACAGGGTAACCTTTTATTAAGTTATAAACAAACTTTTAATAAAGTACATAATGTGAGTGCTATGGTGGGTATGAATGCTGAAAAAGACAAGCTTGAGGAAGCCAACATTGATGGTTCGTTCTTTGTAACGGAAGCTGTGCAAACGCTTAACGCGGCAGGTCAGTATGATCTTAGTGATTTATATTCAAGAGCAAGCGCTTCCTCTTTGGTAGGTTTTTTTAGCAGGATAGGCTATGATTATAAAGGCAGGTATCTGCTAAATGCTACCATCAGAAGAGATGGCTCTTCTGTATTTGGACCTGATAATCGCTGGGGTAATTTCCCTTCGGTGTCCGTAGGATGGCGTATTAGTGATGAGAAATTTATGGATAATTTCAAAGGAGTATTAACTGATGCCAAGATACGCGCAAGCTGGGGAGCAACTGGTAATTCAGGAATAGGAGATTATGATGCGGCACAGCAATTTATTTTCGGCTCCTACTACTACAATGGAGTAAGCGGGGTACGCACTAATACCAGGATGGGAAATGTGAAACTGAAGTGGGAAGAAACCATTCAAAAAGACCTTGGGCTTGATCTGACTTTCCTTGGTGGAAGAATAACTTTTACAGGAGACTATTATGTAAAAAACACTTCCGATCTTTTATATGATAATCCATTACCCTTTGAAATTGGATTTCCCGATAAGGCCCGGGTTAACAGGGGTTCTATCAAAAACGAAGGAATAGAATTGATGCTGACAGCCTATCCAATTCATACTAAAGATTTTACCTGGCAGACTTCTGCAAACTGGTCCACGGTAAGAAATACTATTACCAGCCTGCCTGTTGATTATACTGATGATATATGGAGTGTGGCGCAAGGAAAAGAAGCGGGTAATTTTTATGGTTACCAATTCCTTGGAATTTATGAATCTGATCTGGCCAATGCTTACACAGAAGATTATAAAACGCGCCTAATTCCTCAATATCAAAAAGATGCCCTGGGAAATATAGTGGTTGCCAAAAATATGGAACCTGTTTTGCTCGGCTATACGTTACCGAATGGTACGCCTTATACCGGGACTATAAAACAGCTAACTACCAACGGGGTTGTCTCTCAGGGAGGTGATGCTATCTGGCAAAACGTTCCAGATGCTAAAGGAGTATTGAACGGCGATATTGGAAATGAAGACAGGCAATTCCTGGGGTACGGACAGCCCAGGTGGAGCATAGGATGGACTAATAGTTTTACCTACAAGCAGTTTTCTCTTTCCTTTAATCTTTATGGAAACTTTGGTGGAAGTGTTTATAATGAAAACAGGAGGAATTTAGCTTCCTTCTCCAACAGCAATACTACTCCTGATGCTTATTTCATAGAAAACATGTGGAAGTATCCGGGACAAATTACGGATTCTTACAGAGGTGGAGATAAGACGGCGGATAATATGCGCCGCGGGGGTAGTGAATACCTGGAGAATGGTTCTTTTGTCCGCTTACAAAGTGCCCGTTTTGGATACCAGTTGCCGGTTAGCTTGAGTAAGAAGATGGCTTTACGTGTTTTTAATGTTTATGTCTATGGCAATAACCTGTTGACCTGGACTGACTATTCCGGTTTTGATCCTGAAGTGGGTCAAAACAGCGTATTGAAGCCTGGCAACGATCCGGGAAAATATCCACGCAGACGTGAAATAGGTATGGGATTAAATCTATCATTTTAATTAATTCGATTTATGAAAAAAATAAAATTTATTGTAATTATATTGTGTGCAACAGGTATGGTTGCCACCATGGTTGGATGTAAAAAATTCCTGCAGGAGGACCCGATATCAACTGTTCCCCCTGATAGATTTTGGAAAGATAAGAATGACGCTTCCACATGGATGGCTGGTGTATATAACTCCTTACAGACGACATTAAGCTCCGCTTTTTTTGATTGGGGCGAAGTTCGCTCAGATAATGTAAGAGTAGGAGGTACAGGCAACGCCCAGTTAACCATGATATCAAATACATTGTCTGCTAATGATGCTGATATAAATGGCATCACCACCTGGACCAATCTTTATACCACCATTTCACTTTGCAATTATGGTATCAAGTATTTCCCTGGTATGATCGAGAGTAACGCTGATGGTGGGGCGGCTATCTACAGGGATTATTTGGGACAATGTTATGCCTTACGTAGCCTGATGTATTTCTATGGACTTCGTGTCTGGGGGAAATTGCCTTTGATTACAACGCCTATTGAAAATTTAAATCAACCGATTGAAGTAGCCCGTTCACCCATTGCGGATGTAAGGCAAAGAATAATGAGCGATATTGATTCTTCATTACTTACCATTGCCAGTGTTACTTCTCAAAAGTACTATATTCAAAAAGCTGGTGTATATGCCTTACAAACGGATGTTGCAATGTGGTTCCAGGATTATGATTTGGCATTAACAGCTTCACAAAAATGTATTACAGAAAGTAAGTGCCAATTGGTTAGCAATATAGCAGATTGGAAGGGTATTTTTACAGACCCCGAAACTTCTACCGAAACCATATTTAACCTTTACTGGTCCAGTATTGAAAGAGGTGGGGGCGTGGCGGTTTGTCAGAAGGTGGGATCTAGTTCCAATACAAACCAGTACGAAACGAGAACAGCAGTATGGCAGAAATACAGGGACCGGGTGGATCCGGCTTTCACGGATTCAACAGTCTATCTTGATGGCCGTTATTGGGCCCAATTTGATACACTCACTTATAATACCCCTGAATTGTATGATGCCGCTGTAATTACATTAGGAAAATATTCTCCGTGGAAAGCTAATGCAACTATAGGTACCGGTTTTGTGTTCCAGGGGAATAGCGACTGCAGTGTAAAAATACCGATTTACCGCTATGCCGATGTTCTCCTGTTGCGTGCAGAAGCATTGACTCATAAAGGCAGGTACCAGGAAGCGCTTGATATTGTGAACAGCATTAGGAAGAGAGTGGGATATACGGTTAAAGCAGTATTAAGCGATTATACAGGCGATATAGCCAAAGGTATAGAGCGAACCGTCCTGGATGAACGCCAGCTTGAATTACTCGGCGAAGGTAAAAGATGGTTTGATCTCTGCCGTATAGGTAAGATTTATGATTATACGAATGCCGGATATGATTATCTGCGAGAAACAATGAATCCTATACTGTCTGCCACTACAGGTTCTATTCTTTATGATGGCGGCAACATGGGAAGGGTTCTGTATCCTATTAACTCTGCGGCATTCAATGCAAATAGCAAACTATTGGGCGACCAAAATCCGCCTTATGATGAATAAATTATCAATACCAATTAAATCATGAATATGAAAATTTATAAACAAACAATAATACTTGGATTCTTTGGTATTATCTTACTTGGTGGTTGCAATAAACTGCAAAAAGGATATGATTATCACCAGTCATTTTACCAGACCGATATTAATATGAGTGTGATGGATTTTATGAAATCGAAGCCTGATATGTTTTCGGGTATGCTGGCGGCTATTGATTATGTAGATCAGGATCCTGCCTACAAAGACGTAAAAGAAATGTATTCTACCAAAGGAAATACTTTCCTTTTGCTTCACAATAATGCATTGACGAATCTGGAAGATGCTAACAGCTATTGGGTTCTGAATCGTGTTACAGGGCCTAACCCTAATAACCCTTCCAAGGATACATTGATGAGAGGCTCTGACTGGTCGCAATATAGCAGGGATACTATTGCGAACCTTTTAAGATACCACGTATTAAAGGGAGAACAAACATATTCAACCTTAAACTCTACACCAAGATGGGTGGAAACTTTTGCTTCAAGTGCTACAAATGATTCCGCCAAAGTATATCTCTATCTTGAGAATGTTCGGGAAGCCAATTTAAGAATCAATAATTATGTGGGAGTACCTACCAGTTATAATGGCAATAATATTTCAGCCAACTGGGTAAACATAGCACCCCGTACGCCTGACCTGCATGCTACCAATGGTGTTATTCATGTGATGAACCGGTGGCTGTTTGAGCCTACCAGGGAAGCAATAAAAAATAATTAATCATGACTAATTCTAAATTTATGCAGAAGATAAGTAACCTTATTTCAATTTTTGTAGTTTGCCTTCTTTTATTTTCATGCAAAAAGAAAGTGGACATCAGTATTGATTCACTGAGTAAATCCGGTGAAGAATTTTACTTTGGTGAAAAAGTGCCGGTTTGGGCTTCTACTAATGGTGACAAACATGGTATTACCTACGAATGGTCTGCTACCGGCGGCACGTTCGATGGCTTCCGGACACAGAATTTATTTGAAAACTTGTGGATAGCCCCTAATGAACCCGGAGAATATACCATAACCGCAACAGCAAAAAATGACGGAAGTAAATCTTCAAAATCTACCCTTATGAAAGTAAGCAGGTACTTTTTTGATGAGTTCCAAAGCGCCTATACCTTCAACGGTAATGGGTGGAGTACCAGTAATACTACCAATGTCCTTAAGAATGATGTGGATCCGGCATTGTCAACTGCTGAAATCACTGCCAGTTCATCAAGCGGACCCAACATCAGGAGAACACTTGACCTGGCCGATCTGAAAATTCCTTTTTCCATCAGAACCATTATGGGCTGGAAGAGTTTTTTCAGGAGTGGCCAGGCAATCATGCTGAGCTTGTATTTTGTACAGCCGGCTAATCCTAACGTTCCGTACATCCGGGAAATCAGGTGGGAAATATTTCCTACCGCAAATCCTGCTACTACTGATAATTACCAGATAAGATATGAAACTTTTGTCCCTGCAATAAATACCTCTAAGTTTAGTACTGCAGGCAATGTGCTGCCAAGTCCATTACCACTTATAAGTCCGGTAAAAGGGAAGGTGCCCGCGCTTGCTATGGCCGATGGGGCCGCCAAAAGCCTAACCTTTTCGGTTGATGCGGACAATGTATTTTCTACTTACATAGACGGGCAGTTATGGTTTACCAGCAATGGAATCAAAGACTGGCTGACTTATGCTAAAGCTAATTATCCCGGCTTTGCAGAGCCGCTTGCCAAAGAATTCAGGGTTAGCTTCCCTGCTAAATCAGGTAGTACCGGAACTACGATATTTTTGAAAAGCGTGTATATTAATAATGATGGAACGATATTGAAATAGTAACGGTAAAAATTACGGTTTTAAAAATTTAGAAATGATATAAACAACCGGAGCCATATTCACCATTTAATAAATTGTTTTTATAGTATCATCTGCAAACCGAAATGTTTGCAGATGACGTATTTTCTATTACCGGGCCTGAAAAGCAATAAAGTTTTTGGTTTTACATCATAGAAATAAAGTGGAGACATGAGATTGAAATTATTTTTTCTTTTAGTAGTTGTTACAAGTGGGTCTTTATATGCCCAGCAAAGTTTTCGTCTGAATGACAACTGGCAATTCCTCAAGCAAGACATCGGCGGCGTGTGGGAGGCGGTACGACCTATCAAAGCTGGTAATCCTGAAAGCGTTCCATTATGGACGAATGTAAGTTTGCCTCATTGTGTAAATGCAAGGGACGCTGTTGACCCGGACGTAAATTATTACCAGGGGCCAGCGTGGTACAAGACACAATTGGACATTCAAAATCCTTATAAAAACGGAAGGACCTTATTGCATTTTGAAGGCGCCGGGCAGAAGACTAACGTGTATGTATACACGACGAAAGTGGGTGCGCATGTAGGTGGCTACGATGAATGGACGGTGGACATTACGGATGCGGTTGAAGCATTTAAAAAGACGGAAGTATTTCAAACGCAATTCAAAGGCAAAGTGCCTGTTTCAATAAGAACGGATAATTCCCGCGACCTGGAAATGATCCCTTCCGATCTTTCTGATTTCAATTTATACGGTGGCATTTACCGATACCTCAATTTGCTTTATGTGCCGGCGCTTTCTATTGATAAATTGTTCGCTCACGCCGAAGTGGATAGCCTTGGTAAAATGGGTAGTCTCAATATCAAAGCAAGATTCTATGATCCTTCAAATGCAGGTGGTGCAACGGTTTCAGTAAAGCTCAT
>DATCWN010000353.1:0-3455 GCA_036566285.1 Hanamia sp. | reverse complement strand
GCCTGCATGAACCTGTTTACAGAGGGACAAAAATTGGCGATGAGAAGCTTGTTTGCCAAAGGAAATCCAAAAAATTCTTTCTTGAATTCAATCGCATGTGATAGTTCAGATGTAGAAGCCGGCCCCATATTACCACCCGATAACATAAACGACATGGTGATTACTACATACCCGAATCCATTTATCAACGAGGTAACTATTTCTACGAAAAGTACTGTAGATATTACAGGAAGAGTTTTGAAATTGTATAGTGCAGTGGGGAAATTATGCTCGACACAAATTTTACAATCACAAAAAACCACCCTTCATCTAAATAATCTTCCCTCAGGAATTTATTTCCTCAGAATTGAGGGAGGCAAAAATCCTTTAGTATATAAGTTGGTGAAACAATCTGGAACGAGGTAATGGTAATTGTAAACCGGGAAAAAGTAAATCTCAGAAATCAAAGACTTCGGATTATTCCCTTTGAAATCTCTTTCCCGCCAAATATTTTTCCCTGATGATTTCATACACCGGTTTATCATATACTTTACTTTCCAGCCATGAAATAATATCAAGATAAGCAAAGGCCCTTGTTTCAAATTTGCTTGTTTCAAATTGTTTTATGGTATTCAATAATTTTTCAAATTCCGGTTTTAGTTTCCTTGCCGATACATAAAAGGTATTTCTCAAAAACCTAAATATTTCTTCTTCCACCAGGCTTAGGTTTTGCATTTTGGCCATAAAGCGATATACTGATTTTATCAGGTATTCCAGCAATTGAAAATTTCCCAATTCATAATGCGCAATTAAATGAAGCAGCCGCGCATAGCATTGCAGGTCATTTCTCAAATTCACTTTCCAGTTAATTATTTTATTAAGATAATCTATTGCGTTGTCATAATCGCCTGCGCCAAAATACAGAGAAGCAATTTTATAATAAAAAATCAAAGTACGATGCTGGTCAAGATACAATTCGTACTCAGTGAGTTGATGCGTGATGTGATCTACAATTTTTAATCCATCCTGGAAAGTGCCATCTAAAAAATGCTGATTTATTTTGGAAATATATAAATACACAAAAACCTGTATCCGGTTGTTGTCATTGAGCCTTACCATATCCGACCTGCTGAAATCCTCGAATGTGGCAAGCGTCTTTTCAAAGCCCGGATAATTTCTCAAATTGAAATGGGCGTTTAGAAGATTGTGCAATCCTTTGATATAATTTCCAGTTTCAATCTTTATCATTTGCGGATGCTCCTCAAATTGATTCACCCACTTTTGCGTGTAGCGATAATACATCAGAAAATCCTGCCTGATAAAAGCATACCAGCAATAACTCTGACTGTAATAAAGTTTCTCATAAAATCCCTCCGGATTTTTAATGTCCTCAATCAAATGTTCATGAAAATAATTTTCTATTTCCTTTTCGTCATCTTTATTTCTGGCAAGTCCATTTTTTATATACCAGCTATACAGTTTCAGGGCAAGGTTGGAAAGCAACGACTCTCTTACGTGATGAACATTGGTAGTATTTACTTCAGCGGAGAGTGCATCGGCCCTGTCTTCCATGCTGCGCGTAATATGTAATGTCTCAATCTTTTTCTCTACCGTCAAAACTTCCATTAAAAAAATTACCTGGTTGTTTGCCCGGGCAATTTCTTTTATTCTTTCGAGTATCCGGAGGCTCTGATGATAAAGACCTTTATTATAAAGAATTTTAGCATAATCCAATTGTTCATGAAGCTGGATGTCTATGTTCTCATTGTTTTCCAGCAGTCGAAGGCTGCTCAAAATTTGTTTATAAAGATGGGCTCTTATATTAGGCAGTTGCTGCTTCTTTATAGAAGTGGTTTTGCTGAGAAGAACACTTTCATCATAAGAGGACATCTTGTCTATCGCATCAAAAAGCTGTACTATTTTTAGATCATTATTAGAAGAGTTTCTCTGCACATATAATTTGAAATTCCTCTTCTCTGACTTCTGAAGGGAATGAATTAATTGGAATAAAGCGTCTGTGGACCTGTTAGGCATCGTAATTTACTTGTACTTAAAAACATTTTTTTGAAAGATAATTCAGTTTAAAGACTAATACTAATAAAAGCAGGTTAGGTTTTTAGTCTGTAATAACATAATGAATTCTGATAAAATTATTTTTTTAAATATAGCCCTGCAATGGCCAGCATGGTAGCAACAAAAAAAGCAAATACCCATCGTATTATATCAGATTTTACGTCAGAAATTTTCACATCAAGTCTTGCAATCTCTTCCTTAAGATCAGCCTTAGTGGCTAAAATTTTCAAATTATTTTCATTATTCTCTTTCATCATTAGCATAATTTCAAAAATATATGTTGCTATCAAAGATATTAAAATTTAAGCGTTCAGGCATCTGCACTATTTTCAAGATTTCCTGTTTTAAATAAAATGAATTCTTAAATAAGCCGGTTCTCATTGCCATCTGGGCATCGTAATTAATTTGACCTGAAAGCCAATAACCACAAGGCTTCCATAAAAATAACATTCATTTCGGAAGTGTAAACTTCTTATAATTTGTTTCTAATTCCATCAATCAAACCTCTACATTCGGCTAAACGGAATTAAATCTTTTCTTTTCTATAAAAAAAAAGTATGAAAAAGATCATCATTTTTGATACGACGCTAAGAGACGGGGAGCAGGTCCCTGGCTGCAAATTGAATACAAAAGAAAAAATTGAATTGGCATTGGAACTACAATCTCTTGGAGTGGACGTGATTGAAGCTGGCTTTCCCATTTCAAGCCCCGGAGATTTTTCTTCTGTAGAACAGATTTCCAAAAGTATTACAGACACTACTATTTGCGCTTTATCGCGCGCGGTACAAAAAGATATAGAAGTGGCTGCACAGGCTTTAAAATATGCCAGGCGCCCTCGCATACATACGGGCATCGGAACATCAGATTATCACATAAAAAGCAAATTCAATTCTAATCAAAAAGATATTTTACAAAGAGCCATTCAATGTGTAAAATGGGCGCGAAATTTTACAGACGATGTAGAGTTTTATGCAGAGGACGCAGGAAGAACGGATAACGAATATCTCGCAAAAGTAATTGAAGCCGTAATAAAAGCAGGCGCCACCACTGTAAATATTCCCGACACTACAGGGTATTGCTTACCACAACAATATGGTGAAAAGATTGCGTTTCTTGTAAACAACGTCAGCAACATTGACAAAGCCATTATTTCATGTCATTGTCATAATGATTTAGGAGTGGCTACCGCCAATTCTATTTCCGGAATCATTAACGGCGCTGGTCAAATAGAATGTACCATTAATGGCCTTGGTGAAAGAGCGGGCAATACTTCTCTGGAAGAAGTTGCCATGATCATCAAACACCACAAGGATTTAGGCTTTGCTACCAACATCGAATCCACACGGTTAAACCCGGTAAGCAGACTTGTTGCGGATACCATGCGCATGCCTGTGCAGCCCAAT
>DATCWN010000180.1:0-2122 GCA_036566285.1 Hanamia sp. | reverse complement strand
AACTTTTTCATCAACGCATTTCAACAGGTCGATCATTGGAAAATCAACGCCAGTTAAAACAGGTATATGATAATAATAAAAAGGCATATCGGGAACAACTGCGGCTATTTCGATACATGCTTTTGCAAGCATTTCAATATTCGCCGGTTTAAAATAAAAAGGTGCCGTAAAAGAAACGGCATACAAACCAATCTGCTTTGCATGCAAGGCCAGTTCTTTACAATCGGCGAGGCTGGTACCTCCCAGGAACATCATCACTTTAAAATCATTATCGCCTTTGGTTGCTGCTGCCCATGCTTCAGCCACTTCTTTCTTTTCAGGGGTAGTCATTGATACTCCTTCACCGGTGGATCCGCAAATAAAAGCGCCGGTAACCCCATTTGCTTTCAGCATTTCATAATATGCCTGTATTATTGATACATTCAGTGAACCATCTTTATGCATAGGTGTAAAGGGAGCTGAAATTAAACCTTCCAAATGTTTGGTGCTCATTATTATTTTATTTAAAAATCGAAAATAAGTTTAAAAATAACCGGGAACAGGAATATTCCCGGTTTATAATGTTTATATGAGAAACAAAGCTTTATTAAGGCTTTGATGTTGCATAGCCAGGTGTCTGATCAACCAAAGGATCATTGGTCCAGATAGCGGGTTCTATTGGCCAGAGAATTTTATAACCTGCTGTTGCTTTTTCCAACACGCCATAGGGGTGATTAGGACTTATGAATACAAGCGGTTCATTGCCATATTTTATCCGGCGGATATCGTACCAGCGTTTTCCTTCATAAACAAACTCTTTACTTCTCTCGGCAAAAATGGCCAGTTCATTCGCATCTTTTGAACCATTCACAAAAGGAGTGGGATCGTTAGCTGCGCCACCAAATGCACGATCACGGATTTTCTTAATGTATTCAGTCGGATCGCCCCCCTCGGCATTTACAATCTCTGCCAGCATCAACAATCTGTCGGCTTCGCGGTATATTGGCCAATCATCAGTAAAGATTCTTTTCTGTGCCGCATCTGTTGTACCCAAAAACTTTACCAGCGCTGTATTCCTTATTTTTACTGTTGGTGGATTTGTAGTTTTATCTAAGCCATAATAATCATAAAAAGTAGCATTTCTTCTTTTATCCGCCACATCATAGGTCTTAAATAACTCAAAAGTATAGCCATACCGTTGAATTATCTGGGCAGGGGCACTGCCAATGTTCAATGGATCTACCAATGTCTGGCCGCTGCCCGAAGAGTCCTTGTAATAGTTGTTGTTAAAATTTTGAAGGGCATACAGGAAATAAGAATAATTAGTGCCCATTTCTGCTTCACCATCGCGGTAGCGAATGGCCAGAATAATTTCGTTGTTATTCTTGTTTTTAAATACATCGGAGAAATTGGGAAGCAGTGACGGCCCGGTTATTGAATTCAAGGCTGATTTTGCTTCGGTCAGATCAGCTGTTGTGTTGTAAACTTTTGCAGACCAAAGGTACACTTCTCCTTTCAGCATCAATGCCGCCTGGGGGTTCCATTGGCTTTTATCGGCTGATGCAGAGGCAGTAGCAAACAAGGTGATAGATTTATTTACATCAGCTTTAATGGCAGCTAATACTTCTGCTTCTGTTGATCTTGCTTTGCGTAATGATACAGGATCTGTATTACCATTTAACACTTCAGGCTCTAATCTTAAAGGCACACCGCCATAAGTGCGAAGTAAATGGAAGTAATAATAAGCCCGCATTGCATAGGCTTGTCCTAAAAGGTAACTCTTCTTGTCAGGTGCTAAAAAATCGATACCCTCTACTTTTTGAATAAAGAGATTGATCTGCAAAATTGGACTGTAAAATCCGGCCCAACTACCCACGCCAGATGAAGTTTCCTCTAAACGCTGCTCAATAATAGGTAAATCAAATAGCGAAACCTGTTGCCTGTCCACGTTACTAAAGCCTCCTCCCCGCATCTCTCCAAGACGGAGAAACTGAAATTGGTTACTTCTGAACTGATTGTGCAGGCCCACCATAAAATTGGTAACCTGTGATTCATTTTGCCAGAAATTATTATCACCAAAATAATCCTCCGGCGGAAGCTCTAATGTTTTACGACACGATGAGGCAACAATAACGATCATCGC
>DATCWN010000123.1:0-2865 GCA_036566285.1 Hanamia sp. | reverse complement strand
ACGCCTGTTTCCAAAACGATGGAACTTATCAAATTGGTTTGTAATGAAAAACCGACATAGATAAATGCAATAGCTACCAAAACCGTAGTGGCAATAAGCCTTGTAGAAAAGAATGAACGTAAAGCCCGTGAAAGAATGATTATGATTGTGGCGATAACCATACCTGAAAGAGCTTCTATCATTCTAAGTTTGTTTTTAAAATGAGAACTTATTTACCGGTAATAAAAGTAATCATTTTCAAACTCTTATATGACTGCCGTTATTGGCATCCTCGCCAACTATGTTTTATAAAGTGATACTGATTTTAATTATAAAACAGGAGCATCCTTACTCTCGCCGGAAACCTAACTTCATCTGGTCTTTTACAGACGGATTACTTCATTAACCGGTTAATGAATTAACCAATAAACCAATTAACTACTCCCTTGTTTAAATTAGACAAAAAATGTATTAACAATTCACTTAAATATATATCTCATTCCGAAAAATTAGCATTCCTTTTTTGACTAAATTTGCCATTCCAAAAAATAGATAATGAAAACTTCCAGCATAATCATTTTAGTAGCGATTGCTGCTGCTATCGGGGCGTTATTAATGTATTCTGTAGATTTTTCAACTTATGATACCATTGGCTCTGCAAAAGAGAAGCAAGGGAAATATGTTCACATGATTGCCAAGTTAGACAAATCGAAACCGATTCAGTACGATGCCATAAAAGACCCCAATTATCTTTCTTTTTATGCTGTGGACAGCCTTGGTGGCAGCACCCAGGTTATTTATCGCAACACCAAGCCTGCAGAGCTGGAACAAAGCGAGCGCGTGGTTTTGAAAGGAAAAATGCAAGGCGATGTTTTTGAATGCGATAACATTTTACTGAAATGCCCTTCCAAATACAAAGACGATAAAAAACAATTAGAAAAAACGGTTACTTCATATTAAGACTGCAACATGACCTTTGAGAATGAACACTTGCTGCCGGGACAGGTAGGCCATTTTTTTGTGCTACTTGCTTTTGTGGCTTCCCTTATATCTGCCATTTCCTATTTTAAAGCTTCTAAGATTTCACTGGAAAATGAAAAACGCTCCTGGCTGCTTTTTGCACGGGGCGCATTCTTTATCCAGTTTTTTTCCCTACTGGCAGTGTTCGCGTGCGTCTATTACGTATGTTCTAATCATTACTTTGAATACCTGTATGCCTATAAGCACGCCTCTCTGGAACTGGAACCAAAGTACCTGCTGGCGTGTATTTGGGAGGGACAGGAAGGAAGCTTTATGCTGTGGTCTTTATGGCATTGCGTGCTGGGAAGCGTAGTAATTCTTACGGCAAAAAAAAGAGAGGCACCCGTAATGGGAGTTGTAAACACGGCGCAGTTTTTTTTAATGCTGATGATACTGGGCATTTATGTTTTTGGAACCCGCATCGGCAGCAATCCGTTTATGCTTACGCGAAATGAATTAGCCGGCCCTATCTTTAGCCAGCCTGATTATTTAAGTTATATAAAAGATGGTATAGGATTGAATGTGTTGCTTAGAAATTACTGGATGGTGATTCATCCGCCGGTATTATTCCTGGGGTTTGCAAGCACCATTATTCCTGTTGGATTTGCCTTTTCATCCTTAACTACCAAAGATTGGGGTGGCTGGATAAAGCCGGTTCTTCCATGGGCTTTGTTCAGCGGCTGTGTGCTCGGCGTGGGCATTATGATGGGTGGCAAATGGGCTTATGAATCTTTATCGTTTGGTGGCTACTGGGCATGGGATCCGGTGGAGAATGCCTCTTTGGTTCCGTGGATCATTATGGTAGCAGGCCTGCATTGCATGGCCATTTACAATTCCACCGGCAATGCATTGAGGGCTTCATTTCTCTTTACCATTCTTTCTTATTTCTTTGTACTGTATTCTACTTTTTTAACCCGCACAGGAATCCTGGGCGATACTTCCGTGCATTCCTTTACAGAAGCGGGAATGGCCATGAATGTGCTTATTGGCATTTATGTGCTGGGTATCACGCTGCCTATATTTTATTTGTTCTTTAGAAATTACAAGCACATCCCTTCTATCCAAAAAGAAGAAAATATTTCATCCCGCGAGTTCTGGATGTTCATTGGCTCACTCATACTTTTTCTTTCTGCATTATTTATCATTGCGGTTACTTCCTTACCGGTTTATAATAAAATTTTCGGTACCAATTTAGCTGATCCTCAGGACAGGGAATTTACCTACAACAAAGTGCTGGTGCTGGTTGCCGTAATCGTCGGACTGCTTACGGGTGCAGGGCAATATTTTAAGTACAAACAAACAGGCAAAAAATACATTGTCAATAAATTAGTGTGGCCATTGGGTATAGCTGTAGTTATTTCCGTATTGCTTGCCATATTTTACCCAATAGAATTTCATAAAAAAGGGCCCGGGTTTTTAGGTGCTATTTATCTTGCTTTGTTCGCTTCCATATTTTCAATCGTTGCCAACGCGGCTTACCTGAAAACAGTTTTAAAAGGAAATTTAAAAGCCGGTGGCGGAGCCATTGCGCATCTTGGCTTTACACTAATGATTGCCGGCATGTTGATTTCATCGGGAAATAAAGAAGTAATAAGCGACAACCGCTTTACCGGCATCAATATTCCTTTTGATAAAGACCCTACCGGCAGAAGCATGGAAAACCCCATGGAAAATTTAACGCTGTTGAAAGGAGTTCCTACACAAATGGGGAAATATACCGTTACGTATGTAAATGATTCTGCTGCGCAAAATGAAAAGACCCGGACATACTATCATCTTCATTTTGAAAAGAAAGATCCAAAGACAGGGAAACTGGAAGAAAACTTTGTGCTTTCACCGGATTCTTACCGGATGAAGGATAATAAC
>DATCWN010000506.1:0-2194 GCA_036566285.1 Hanamia sp. | reverse complement strand
TCCATCAATATCCCATTGGATACTTCTATCCGGCTCTATATTCCAGCGATCCTGCTGTTGGGGAAGGCTCATCTGCTGCGCAGAAGTAGTAAGCGCAATAAAAAGGGAAAAAATAAATGGAAGAGTACGTTTCATAGCTTTTATAATTCTATTTTATTAATTTCTTTATTAAATACCTATTCACCACGGAAGTGTGGTGAATAGGTATGTTCTGTACATTTTTCAACGTACTAAAAAAAGTATGTGAACCTTGATCTTATTTAATAATTACAATAATAATAATCAAGCCTCTTTTTTAAATTAAATTTTACAATCTACTAATCCCATCCCGGATTTTGCGGATAAGGCGTGCCGGTAGTAGTATTATCAATCTGCGACTGAGGTATTGGCCTTAGAATATGCTTTGGCTGTATGTTTGGTGCAGCTTCTTTATTATGCAACCTCACCCTTTCCAACAACTTACCGGTTCTTACCAGATCCCACCATCTCATATTTTCTCCGCATAATTCTCTTGAGCGCTCATCAAGAAGGAAATCAATGGAAAGGTCTGATGCTTTTATATCCATTGCCTGCGCATCGCCGGTAGGAAAAGCGGCTCTTTCTCTTACAGCATTCACATAGCCAACTGCTTCGGGTATCTTTCCGCTCATGAATGCCGCTTCAGCAGCAATAAGATATGTTTCTGCCAAACGATATACAATAACCGGCCTGATAGAGGGTGAATTAAGATCGGCACGTTTGGTATCAAAATACTTAAACATTGTGGGAGATAATGTATTGCTGTATTTGCGCGGTGGGATCAGCAGGTAGGGCGCAGCCTTTATCTGTGCATCGGTAACGTTATAGCCCGGCATATAAATAGCTGTATCACCTAAATGAAACTGGACTTGGCCAGCCACTGCACCGGCAGGAGCGCCGGCAGGCAAAGGGGAAGGCCATTTAGGATAGCCTTTTTCACTAGGATCAGGGTTATTGGCATACCAAACTGTTTGAAAGGTCTTACTGTACCTGGTATCATTTACTCTTTCCTTAAATACGGTGTCCACCAACCAAAGAGTGGGTATGCAACGAATGTAAGGCCTTCCGTATTCGGTGCTTCTTACCATGCCCGGCCGTTTTTCGTACTGAGGCACCCACATGTGGTTTAAAACATTATCTGCGCCACCGCTATTATTGGGGCCATTGAACGCAATGTCGGCAGTGTGTTGTACTGTCCATAACACTTCATTGTTTGCCTCATTGCCTTCGGCAAATATTTTGGCAAAATCCGGTAATAAGTTTAATCCTATAGAAGCACTGGAATTAATTAAATCTGTAGCGGTATTGTAAGCATTCACATAGTCATCTGCCTGTTTTGCAGAAGAACCGGCCCTGGTAAGATACACTTTTGCCAATACATGTTTTGCTGCGGCTGCATTCGCTTTTCCAGGTAACACGCCGCCTGTTTTGGGACCCGCTGGAAGTACTGCAATAGCGTCTTTCAGATCCTGTATTATAAAATCGTACGCATCGGCCATTTTATCACGCGTGGCTGATGTGGTGGGAACGGTTTGGAAGCTTTTGTTTAAAGTAACATCCCCATAAAATTGTACAAGAATAAAGTAATAATTCGCGCGGAGAAATTTAGCCTCTGCAAGCATCTGGTCTTTTCTCGCCTGTGGAATGTCCACATTGGGTACATTGTCCACGATACCATTACAGGTATTTATAAAGGTATAAGCATCTTTCCAAATGGAGCTGATGGTACCCTGCGAAGGCGTATAGTTACTGCTGTAGAGGTTAATATCGCTATTGCCATCAACGCCTCTCATAAACCCGTCAGTTCCAATAACGGTGATAGTAAACAAGTTCTGGTTGCCCCAGAAGCTGCGCATACCGGCGTAAGCCGCGTCTAAACCAGACTCCAGGCCCTGGCTGGTTTTAAAAAACTCAGGAACAAGAATAGATTTAGGCTCTTCAATAAGCTTCTTATTACAGCCGGCCAACACTATAATAAGAGCCGTACTTAATAAAACAAATATCTTTTTCATAATAAAACTTTTAAAAATTTTTGATTAAAATGACACGTTCACTCCAAAAATAAAAGCCCAGGTAGAAGGCGTATCAATACCCACGGTACCGGTGCCCTCCGGATCTATCCCTCCTGCCTTGCGGTAAGGGGAAAAGAGAATGAACGGATCGGATGCGGTAGCAT
>DATCWN010000501.1:0-2936 GCA_036566285.1 Hanamia sp. | reverse complement strand
GGGTGCCGCCGTCTGGTCTCCGGCCAACGGCACCAAAGTTATAAATAGTAAGCATAAAAATCCCGAACAACAAGTGGGAAAGTTTTCATTTATAATACTAATCTATGAAAATAAAAACAAGGGTATCAATTAATTGTTGGCCATTGGCCGGAGACCAGACGGCGGCTATTATCCGGTAACTAATTCATTCAGGAAGATAAATAAAGGAACACCCGCAATGGTTAAGTAGAAAAACGGACGTGTATAGTATCCGAACTTTATTACCTTATAACTTCTGGTATGCGAATCACTAAAGGGGAATTTCATGTAGAAATTATTTATGGCTTTATTACTATTTTAAAGACAAATAATTTCAATGTGGATATGTAAAAGTATGCTCAGCCAGGTAAGCGAAGCGCTTTGTGCGCTCTGCATATTCTCCCGAAGAAAGCGCAGCGTTTCCACCAAATGATTTTTTACGGTGTTTTTAGAAACGTTCAATTGCAGTGCAATTTCATCATGGCTCAGGCCTTCTTCCCTGGTAAGCTTATAGATGAGCCTCTTTTGAGGGGTCAACTGATTGACGAGGTGATTGATCAGGTGCTGGCTTTGGTTGAGGTCAATGGTTTCGATTGTATTATTGGTAAAATCTTTTTCACCCATAGATAGCTCCTGTAAGCGCTTTGCTTCCCTGGCCTTTACTTTCAGGTAATTGTAGGTTTTGTTAGTGGCTATGGTAAATATATAAGCAGCATAATTATTTATTTCACCCAGCTTTTCCCGGTTTTTCCAAAGGCTTATAAACACATCCTGAACGATTTCTTCTGTTACTTCTTCAGAACGCGCCATCTTTTTTATAAAGGGTTGAATGCGGGGTACATAGTAATAAAAAATTTCTGCAAAAGCGGTCTCATCGCCGGAGGCCATCCGGGTAAAGTAATCCCTTTCATGGAGCAGATAAGTATTAGGAGCAGGCATGAAATTGTAAATAAATAAGTTTTTTTGCTGTATTTGGCAGTTACTACCCGGAAAACGGCTAAAGATAGGGAAAAATGCTTTTGATTTACAAAATTAAAAGAATTTTAAAGCAGTTGTGGAAAAAGCTGGTAATGAACTTGCAAATACCCCGGAAAACAGAAGCGCCCCCGCTCCACAAGCAATACCAAATACGGCAAAGCCTATATGCGGTTTTCTTACCAGGATTTTTTAAGAAGATAATTTCTCCGCTTACCATAAAACACCTCCCTTTTGTAACCTTTTTATTAATCACCCACTCTGCCTCAAAGTCAAAGTAAATCAAACAGTGTTTAAGCTATTGCCTCACCAAAATATCTAAGGCCGTTGTTGTTAGATTCTGTTTTGAGGAAATAGTTTCACAATTAAAAAAAATGAATCCAAACATGAAAAAAAAGCTACTTTTTAATTTTGTCTTTTATCTATTCTCTTGCTCTCTTTTGCAGGCGCAGGTTTATACGGAAACTTTTGAAGGAGTAACAGGCCCGGGCAAACCTACCCTCTTTATCAATAATAGCCAGTCATTTACCGCAACAACAGCAACACCCGGAGCTACGCTGGGTGGCCTTTTTGGGGTGTATATACCTTTGAATACCTGGACAATGCCCAACCCGGGAGGAGGCTCTACGAACAATGGACCGGGGGGCTTTGGAGTAGGTACCAGTTGCACTTCAGGTAATTGCACAGGAGTTTCAGATAAATTCCTGGACAATGGTTCCAGCCTTGGCGTAAGCCAGGTATATTCTATAAAAACCACTGACAGCCACACATTCAGCATCAAGAATATACAATTGTTCTTTTCGTCAGACCACGGAAATACTAACAACGCGCCAACAAGTGTAATTATCAATGGCAAAAAAGCGGGAGTAACCGTTTTTACCATCAATAAAGTTTCAGGTTTTATAACCGGATTTGCAATGAACAATGGATTCAACTATATCAATTTTGCAACAGAAGGCGGGGTTGATCACAGCAATGCATCTATTGATGAAATAGAGTTTAAATGCGCTGCCAACGTCAATTATTTTGCAGTTGATAATTTCACCTGGAGTCCTGTTTCAATCGTACTACCCGTGCAGTTAGAGGACTTCTCCGGTTCATTACATAACAACATCGTTTCCTTAAACTGGCACACAGGGACTGAAATAAACACCAACCGCTTTGAATTGCAATGGAGCAAAAATGCTTTGGACTGGCAAACTATCAACAGCCAATTAGCAAAAGGCAATAAGGGAATTGGTGGTAACAATTATAGTTATGCGCATAACGATATTGCAGACCTTAATTTTTATCGCCTTCTAATGATTGACAACAATGGAAAATTTACGATCAGCAAGATATTGAATTTGAGTAAAAAGAGCCGTGGGGAAATTACATTTTATCCCAATCCGGTTACAGATAAACTGGTAATTACGTTGCCCAATAATGAAATCGCCTATGCCCGGTTTATTAATAGTAATGGGCAGGTGATAAAAACCATGCAACTCAATAAAGCCATTACAACGATAGATATTAATGATTTCAAAAGAGGTGTATATACTATAAGAATTATTCAGGGGGCACTTATAAAAACAGAGAAGATTATAAAACAATAAAATAAAGCGATAGCAGGCAGGCATCAGGATAGGGTTTCACCAATTTTTCCCAAACCAGGAAGGTTTTGTAAGCCTCTTCTTTTGGAATAAATTTTCAATAAAACCTTTTTGGTTTGATGGCAACTACCCCACAAGACGAATAATAACTTTAAGGTACCCACTTAAAAAACCTTAGTAGAACAGTTTGCTTAAATTCATCTAAACTTATTAGCTTATTCAAAATAAGGTAATAAGGTTTTAAAATATTTTGCTGCTGTTCTACTAAGGTTAAAGACGGCGCAAACTTTTCCTCCCAGGTTAAACTATGATGGGGAAGCACAAAAAATTTCGCTTAAAAAAATAAATGAT
>DATCWN010000252.1:0-2637 GCA_036566285.1 Hanamia sp. | reverse complement strand
CATTGGCAAACAGGGTCTTAAATCCATCTGAAGCCTCCAAATTAAATCTACCTGAGTTGATTACCTTATTAGAATAAAAAATGGTGCTGTCATGGTTTTCTTCATAGAGGAATGTCCTTGACAACAGCGCCCAGGCGGCTTCCTTCGATGCGTATTGTACGCCACGGGGCTGGTTCATAAGGGTAGCTGCTTTTTCAGCATCCGCTACTACGGCATCATACACTTCTTTCACGGTGGCGCGGGCTTTCTGGCCATCTTCTGCAGTGGAAAGACGTAGGATAACTCCGGGCGCATTGGCATCTACTGCATAAGGTTTTGCATAAAAACGAGCCAGGTTAAAGTGGCAAAATGCGCGTATAAAATAACATTCACCAATTAACTGCTGAACAGAGGCATCGGGGTTTTCAATTTTTTCTGCAGCTTCAATTACGGTGTTGGCGTCGTTGATTATTTTATAAGAAATATACCAGAAGTACCGTGCATTGGTTTGTGTGGGCGTATGATTTAGCGAAAAGCTGTAGAAAAACGGATCGGTGGTTACCTGTCCGCATACAACGTCATCGCTGGCAAAATCAGACATTTGAAAATATTGCCGGAGGTACATCAGGTTCAAATCTGTGGTACCATTGAATTCTATATGGTCTTTGAATAAAGAGTAAGCGCCGTTTACTGCGTGGGTCAGTCCCTCTTTGGTCTGTACCAGGGCAGAGGTGGTAATGGCATCGCTCGGGGTTATTTCCTTTATGCAACCCGCAAGAGTCCAACAAAGAAAAGCCGCTATTATTGATGTTTTAATTTTCATAATTTAATAGTTTAAAATCTCATATTAATATTGAATAGAAATTGCCTGTTGTTTGGATATTTAAAATCGGATACCCCCGGTGTTACAAACGAACCTGGTGTAATGGTGGTTTGTGGATCCTGTCCAAAGAAATCAGTGAATGTGTACACATTGTCTGCTGAAACCGAAAGGGTAAACCCACTCAATTTTAATCTCTGAACAAAAGTTGCCGGCAATTCATAAGCCAATGTGATGTTCCTTATGGAAAGGAAAGAACCATCCATGAGGTATCGTGTGGATGTCTCAGTCGAGTTGGCATTATTCTGCGGGCTGGGGTTGGTAGCTATATCTCCCGGTTTTGTCCAAATGCTATAACCCTTTGGAAGTACTGCCTGGTTCAGGTAAGGCTCGCTGCCATCATTCACTACAAAACGAAGATTGTTACTAAATACTTTGTTTCCAGAAATAAAATAAGCATTTGCACTCAATGAGAGGTTCTTATACCGTAGCCGGTTGGTAAAGCCTCCCTGGAGCTTAGGCAAAGCGGAACCAACTTCCTGGAAAGTTGCCGCAGAATAATCGGAAGTAGTTTCTTTTCCGGTAACATTGCCGTCCGCATCTTTGGTGAGTTTTTCCCACAAAGGCGCACCTGTTTGCGCATCTACTCCTGCCCAAACCGGCATATAAAATTCATAAAGATTTCCCCCGTTTCTATAAATCTGTGAGATGGCCCAAGAACCGGTTTTTATAAATGAGGTGAGACCTTTTAATTTGTTGCTGTTGAAATTGATGTTGAAATCGGTAGACCATTCAAAATTTCTGTTACGGATATTAATCGTGCTTAACCCGAGTTCCACACCTTTATTGATAATTTCGCCTTCATTCTGCCAGCGTTGTTCAAAGCCCACAGACAAGGGTTGTGAAACCTGCAGCAATAAATTCTTGGTGGTATTCTGATACACGTCAACGGTTAGATTGACACGGTCAAATAATCCAAGATCAATCCCTGCATTTAACTGGTGCTTGCTTTCCCACGTAAGTTCCGGACTGGGCAATTGCAAAGGTGTGGCAGCAGTCTGCGAATTGTATTGCGATGATAAAGAATACAAGCCAAGATACCGCGAAGAGCCAATGTCCTGTGTGCCCGTAACACCATAGCTGAGGCGTAGTTTTAAATTATCAATGGATTTATTATTTTGAAGAAAGGATTCATTGCTAATTAGCCAAGCCGCGGAAACAGCCGGGAAAGAACCATATCTTTTTGATTCGGGAAAGTTAGAAGAGCCATCCAGCCTGTAAGAACCGGTAACAAAATATTTGCTTTTAAAACTATAGTTTACTTGTGAAATTAAGGACTGTATGGAGGTTTCGCTGCTGCTGCCGTTCACCAATATGTTGTTGGATACCACATTCAATACCGAAAGACCTGTTGGCAGCCCTCTTCCTGAACCCCCAACCAGTTCTGTTTTGCTACTCTGGTAAGCAACACCTGCCAGCCCGCTGATCTGGTGATCACCTTTATTGAAATTAAATTTCAGCAGGTTATTGGAAATGACTCCATAATTAATAACGGAGGATTCTTCCAAATAACCGGTGCCATGATAAGTGGCTGCCACCTCCGGGGAAAAATAACTGCTTCCCTTATCATATCCTGTTCCGAGCCTGTTGCTGCTGGAGAAACTTAGCCAGTCGGTGATGCCGATATTTAAGGCCATATCATAATTGGCATCAAAACTTTTGTAAGGATGATTGGAATTTCTGATGGTATGAACGGGATTTATTTTATCTCTTGACCACCATTTAAATGAAGAGTTGCCATCTACATACAAAGGATTTCCCGAACTGTCATAAGGATT
>DATCWN010000360.1:0-3803 GCA_036566285.1 Hanamia sp. | reverse complement strand
CACGGCCAATTGTATTTTCTGCTGACCATCTTCCTAAAGGAATAAAAATAGATGCGAAGACAGGAAAAATTTCAGGGTCAATCAATAAGCCCGGTGATTATGTAATTACTCTTCATGCTAAAAATAAAGCAGGCGAAACTTTACGTGCCTTTAAAATTGTTGTGGGTGAAACCATTGCGCTTACGCCACCTATGGGCTGGAACAGTTGGAACATTTATGCTACAAAAGTTACACAGGATTTGGTATTGGCAAATGCAAAAGCAATGGCATCAAGCGGTTTGATTAATCACGGTTGGTCTTACATGAATATTGACGATGTATGGCAGGGAAAACGTGGTGGAGAATTTCATGCCATATTACCCGATTCATCTACCTTTCCGAACATGCAATCTTTGTGCAATGAAGTACATGATTTAGGATTAAAGATTGGTATTTATTCTACGCCCTGGATAGAATCGTATGGACATCACATAGGCGGCTCTGCTATGAATCCCGAGGGAACTTTTGAGCGAACTAAAGAAAATGTACGGCGTAATAAAAAATTGATTCCTTATAAAATAGGGGATTATACTTTTTGGGACAAAGATGTGAAGCAATGGGCTGCATGGGGCTTTGATTATTTGAAGTACGACTGGAATCCAATTGAATTACCTGAGACCAAAACCATGTATGACCTGTTGCGCAACAGCGGCCGTGATATTGTATTCAGCCTTTCCAACAGTACGCCATTTACCTCTATTGCTGAATTGTCAAAAGTTTCCAATGCGTGGCGTACCGGTGGTGATATCAGGGATAACTGGAAAAGTTTAAAGAGCCGTTTGCTTACACAAGATAAATGGGCGCCTTATGCAAGTCCTGGTCATTGGAACGATCCTGACATGATGATCGTAGGCTGGGTAGGTTGGGGTAAAGGTCCGCGGCCAACCAATCTTACACCTGATGAACAATATGCCCACATGAGTGCGTGGTGCCTTCAGTCTGTGCCATTGTTATTAGGCTGCGATCTTACTAAGCTGGACGATTTTACCATAAGCCTTTTAAGCAACGATGAAGTAATTGCCGTAAACCAGGATCCTTTAGGGAAACAGGCAACCGTAGTTTCAAGACAGGATTCTTCCGGGGTGCTTGCCAAAGATTTGGAAGACGGAAGCAAAGCCGCCGGTTTATTCAACCTAACGGACAACCTTACACGAAAAATTATTTTAAAATGGAGTGACCTTGGAATAAAAGGAAAATACATTGTCCGAGATCTGTGGAGGCAAAAAGACCTTGGAACTTTTGAGGAGGAATTTTCTGCCGATGTAAACCCGCACGGTGTGGTAATGGTGAGTTTGCGGAAAATGAAAACGCAAAATAAATAGTAAAGATGAAGTGAGCAAACAGCAGTGTTGAATTTTATGATTCCATAGCTCAAACTTTTTTCGTAGAAGATTCCCTTATGATCAATTTCGTTTCTAAAACTTTAGTTTTGAAATCTACTACAGGCCTTTTACTTTCAATCATTTGAATCAGCATCTCAATGGCCGTTTGTCCGATTTCAAATGCCGGTTGTTGAACCACAGTCAAAGACGGATTGAATAACTCTCCCACTTTGGTGTTGGAGAATCCCGCAAATCCTACGCTATTACCGGGTTTTAGATGCTTTAGTGCGGCAAAGCAAACTACGGTGATGCGATCACTTGCGGTAAAAATGGCATCAGGTTTCGATTTACCTTTAAACAATTCTGATAGGGCATCTTCCACTTCTTCGGCAATCATACCCCCGTGATTGCAATGTTTTATTAAGGATTCATTGAAAGGAATATGATGTTTCTCAAGCGCTTCTTTATAGCCCTGCAATCTTTCTTTGGTAATGGATAAGTAAGGTGCGCTGGTGATGTGAGCTATTTTTTTAAACCCCTGGTAAATTAAATGTTCAGTAGCATGAAATGCCCCCAAAGAATTATTAGCCGTTACTTTATGCGTATCTATTTCATCGGTTATCCTGTCGAAGAAAACAATGGGCAGCCCCTTTTCCTGTAACTCTTTTAAATAAGTAACATCAACAGTGCCACTTGATAAAGAGACTAATAAGCCATCCACCGACCTGGAGGCATGGTGCATTACATTTACTTTTTCTCTTTCTTCCGATTCGTGGCTTTGGGTTATAATAACGTGGTAGCCCCGGTTGTAGGCTATTGATTCAATGCCATTGATGGCTTCGGAAAAAAAGGTGTTTGCAATTTCACTTACTACCACGCCTATTGCCCGGCTTCTTCTTTCTTTCAGGCTTAATGCAATCGGGTTAGGTCGGTAGTTTATTTTTTCCGCATGTTCCAACACCAGCTTTTTAGTTTCCTCGCTGATTTCATGGCTCCCTCTCAAGGCTCTTGAAACGGTGGAAGTAGAAAAATTTAATGCTTTCGCTATATCTTTTATGGTAACATTTTCAAATCGCATAGGGGTTGTGGCAAGTTAATCGTAAAAGTACTGAAAAGCTGTGAGCTTTGAGCTTTAATGGTGAGTGGTGAATGGTGAATTGTGAGTGGTGAATGGTTAAATGGTTGAATCGAAGATCAGCTAAATAGGTTGGCTCTGTAGGTCAAACCGGTAATTATAAATTACTGGTTTAAAATCAAAAAACTTCTATACTTTAGTGCATTCAATTTCCTGGAAGACCTCCCAAAAGCTTCTCTCAAAAAATCACGCCTGTGGTTGGTAATATTTAATCCATTCATTGCACTTCCTATTTTATTAAAAACCTTCTCAATACTTTACTGCCTGTGAGTTTCCATGAGGGGAAATGAGGAAGATGAACTATTTCGTAAGATGGGGTAGCGCTGATTATTTTTAAAATTTCTACATAATATAAAAAAGTTACTGATAGAACCATCATCCTCAAAACTTCTTGATTATGTTCAACAATACTGCTTTAGACGTTTTTATTGGGTTGGTATTTGTCTTTCTGCTGTACAGCCTTATGGCTACTATCTTACAGGAGATCATTGCTACCCGGTTTGATTTTCGTGCAAAAGTTTTGGAAAAGGCCATACTGCGTATGTTGGAAGATGGAAGAATGGCCAAATCCATTCCTTATGCTGACAGGATAAATGGATTTTTGCACATATTTAATCTTAAAAGTTTACTCAAGGGAAAAAAGGTGGCTCCGTGGTTTTATGCCCATCCTTTAATCAAGTACCTCGCAGAGGACAATTGGTACAGCAAACCCTCTTACATTACCCCAGCCAATTTCTCCAAAGTAATGATGGACTTATTGAAAGGATTTGATCAGCCCGCTTCGCAAAGCCTTCAATCCATTCATGATTCCATTATGGCCGGGGTAATCCATCAGCTACCTATCAACAGGACTGATACGGCCAACCCTGCCGTAAAACGGTTGAACGAAAGCAGCCCGGAAATAAATGGAGGCACTGTAGAAATTAATAAAAGTACTGCACTCTTTTTGAAATCACTCTGGCTGGACTCAGGCGCCGACCCGACCGTATTCCAGGCAAAACTGGAGCAATGGTTTAATGATACCATGGAGCGCGCCACCGGCTGGTACAAAAAATATACGCGCGTGGTTCTTTTTGTGATCGGTTTGTTTGTAGCTATTGCTTTCAATGTGGACAGCCTCGCTATCCGCCGCATACTTACTACCAACCGTCCTGCGAGGGAACAAATGGTGAAAATGGCCATTGAAAGTAAAGATCATTTAAACCCGGATAATTTATTAAATGGTGATAACAGCCGCCTTGATTCCACTTATAACCTGGTAGCTGCGGATGCTGTGAAAGCGAATGATGTGCTGGGGCTGGGTCGTC
>DATCWN010000241.1:0-14780 GCA_036566285.1 Hanamia sp. | reverse complement strand
GCTGTGGTTTTTGCAATGTTGCCACAGGAAGACCACTGGCTGTAGATTTGGGTGAACCAAAACGCGTAGCCGAAGCAATTCATTTGATGAAAGTAAAGCATGCGGTAATTACCTCTGTGGATCGTGATGATTTGAAAGACGGTGGATCCATTATCTGGTACAATACCATTAAAGCGGTTCAAAATTTAAATCCGGGTACTACATTAGAAACACTCATCCCGGATTTTAAAGCGGAAGAAGAAAATATTCAACGCATTATTGAAGCAGCTCCCAACGTGGTGAGCCATAACATAGAAACCGTGGAGCGTTTAACCCGCAGCGTTAGAATCCAGGCTAAATATTGGAGAAGCATGGAAACATTGCGCATCCTGAAAAAAGGCGGCATGCGTACAAAGAGTGGTATCATGCTTGGATTGGGAGAAACTAAAGAAGAGGTAATACAAACTATGCGTGATCTTAAAGAAAGTGAAGTGGATGTAATTACCATTGGTCAATATATGCAACCAAGCCCAAAACATTTACCAGTAAAGCGCTTTGTTCATCCTGATGAATTTAAGGAACTGCGTGAGATCGGCTACCAGCTTGGATTGGATTACGTGGAAAGCGGCCCGCTTGTGCGCTCTTCTTACCATAGCGAATGGCACGTGATCTCTGGTTTGGGTAGAAAACAATGGGAGAAAGAAATAGCATTAAAGGCTGCCAGGAATAATTAGATGACGCCTGTCAATTAAATACTGTTATAATGAAACAATTGCTATACTTTTTTACGTGTATAAGTATAGCAGTGGTAATGCCTTTCGTTTCTTTTGCACAATACATTCTTAATGGCAATGCAACTCAGGAAAGTTGTAATTGCTACCAGCTTACAGAACCTGCCGTCAACCAGAGTGGGAGTGTATGGCAAAGTACTAAGATCAATCTCAATGATTCCTTTGATTTTTCCTTCAATGTCTATCTGGGATGCCGGGATGCTAATGGCGCCGATGGAATTGTTTTTATATTGCAACCTTTAAGCACAAGCCTGGGGGTTTTGGGAGGCGGAATGGGTTTTCAGGGAGTTTCTCCATCCATAGGAATCGCATTAGATACCTGGCAAAATATTGATCAGTTTGAAAGTTTCAATGACCCTGTTTACGACCATATCAGTATTCAAAAAAATGGAATTATGGTGCATGGCAACGACCTTGCCGGCCCCATTCCCGCTTCTGCTTCCAGTAATAACATAGAAGATTGTGCATGGCATATACTTCGTATAAAATGGGATCCGGTAACTCATACTTTAAGTACTTATTTTGATGGCGTTTTCCGGTTATCAACACAAACAGATATGGTGGCAACTATTTTTAATAATGACCCAATGGTGTATTGGGGATTCAGTGGCGCTACAGGAGGGTCTTATAATTTTCAGAAATTTTGTACTCAACTGGATCCTGCGTATCATTCTAACTTACTAAATGACGCAATATGTTTTGGAACTCCGGTTACCTTTAAAGATAGTTCCACTTCTTTCACTACCATTAAAAAATACTTCTGGGATTTTGGAGATGGTACCACAAGCAATGTTTCCAATCCACCACCACATACTTATTCGCAGCCCGGAATGTATGAAGTAAAACATACCATTACCGCCGCTGATGGCTGCGTAAGCCAGCCCTATACGAAAATAATTTCCATAGGAGATAATCCGGATATTTCTTTCAATATTTTTGATACTTGCCAAAACCAGGCGCCCCGCCTGAATGTGAATGTGGATTTAATTGTGGGTACGGTAAACCAATGGAAATGGGAATTGAATGGTACTCTTTTTTCTACTTCTGAAAATCCCGATCTTACCAAACTGGCCCCCGGCAATCATTCCATAAAGTTAACCGCTGCAAGCAATATAGGATGTGTTTCCAATACTTACGAGGGTAATTTTACAATTAGAAACAGTCCGACCATTAATTTTGATACCAAAGATGGATGCGAAAATGAGCCTGTTGTGTTTAGCGCGCAGCAATCAGATAACTTTACTACCATAAATAAATGGCAATGGGATTTCGGTGATAATTCTTTTTCAAATCAAAAAGATACGGAACATGCTTACAATGTTTCTTTAGTGTATCCGGTTACATTGATAGCTACCGCGACCAACGGTTGCGAAAGCTCAGTGATAAAAAACGTTTTTATAAATTCAGCACATGCCAACGCAGGAAAAGATACTTTAGTAGTTGAGAATACGCCTTTTCAATTACATGGAAGTGGTGGTTCCCTATATTCCTGGTCGCCTTCCACGGGTTTAAATAATCCGAATATTTCAAATCCAACAGGGAAAGCTCCCGACGATATTACTTACTTTTTAACCGTAAAAACTATTGAAGGTTGTACAGACACTGCCTCAATGAAAGTGATTGTGTTCAAGGGTTCTGCCATTTATGTTCCCACTGCTTTTACCCCTAATAATGATGGATTAAATGATGTATTAAAGCCCTATCTTATTGGAATAAAATCTCTGTATTTTTTTACGATTTATGACCGATGGGGTAAAAAGATTTTTTCAACCAGTGAAATCAATAAAGGATGGAATGGGTATTTACAAGGAAAAGTATTAGAGACAGGAAGTTATGTTTGGATTCTTAAGGCTGAAGATCTTGTGGGTAAAATTTACAATCTTAAAGGAATTTTTGCTTTGCTGAAATGATTTTTTTTAATTAATTAGAATGAAGAAAACGATTAATTTTTTGCTGCTTATTTTTATTTTTTTCAGTACCAAAGCACAAACCCAATGGATCAATCTTGATTCTTTGTTCCAACCGCTCCCTGCATCCGTGCACATTTATAAATCAACAGATACTTTGGATGGAAAGCCAAATGTGATGTATTATGCCATCGCTGATTTGAAAGATGAAAATTTGAAATTTACCAGTGATACCAGCATGAACAGAAGGCTTACGCCTTCTCAATTTTATAAAAAAAATGACAACCCATTGCTGGTAGTTAATTGTTCTTTTTTTTCATTTGCTACCAATCGAAATTTAAATGTGGTGGTAAAAGATAAAAAAATTCTGAGCTATAATGAACACACTATTCCGGGCAAAGGAAAGGACACGCTTACTTACTCTCATCCTTTTTTTGGCGCAATAGGAATTTCTAAAAAAAGGAATGCGGATGTGGCATGGGTATATTCAGATTCTTCTAAAAGGTTTTTATATGCTTCACAAAAACCTGTTCACTTTTTTAAAGATTCATTATCCGGCATTAACCTCGGTTATGAAAAAAATGAAGTAAAAGCTCCTGTATATTTTTCAAAATGGAAAATGCAAACTGCCATTGGAGGCGGCCCGGTATTATTGCAAAATGGAGAAATAAAAATATCGAATAATGAAGAGATGAAATTTAGCGGAAAAGCGATTAACGATCATCATCCACGCACCGCCATTGGCTATACGAAAGACAATCATTTAATCATTTTAGTTTGTGAAGGAAGAAGTGAAACTGCTGCAGGCCTTACTTTAAATCAGGAAGCGCAAATATTAAAAGACCTGGGTTGTGTGGAAGCGCTAAACCTTGACGGAGGTGGAAGCTCCTGTATGCTCATCAATGGGAAAGAAACCAACACGCCATCATCTAAAGGTGTTCAAAGGCAAGTGCCTTCTGTGTTTTTAATTTTTAATAACACGAGTCTTTAGGAAAACTTTCAATGTTCTAATCGGATTTTATTTTTCCCATAATACCTGCCTAACGAATCAAGCACTTCGATGGAATCTATAAGTGGCCGCATAAAGGGTTCAGCAATTTTATAAGTGATGGAGTCATCAGTATATAAAATGACATTTCTTCTGTACGTTTTTAATTTTGCAAGCCTGGCGAGCGCCATTTGCCTGTTGGTATATTCGTTGACCACCACTTTAAATGTAAAACTGTCTGAAGGATTTTTTTGAACTATTTTAGTACTATCAGTCAAAAGAATGTTATTCACCGAATCCAAATAATGAGAAGAATCCGCCAATGGAATTATTTCTTCAGTTGATTGTAAATTTTCCTGTTGATCTTTCGTGTTAAAAACGTAACGCCATATGGCCCACACTATAAAGCCTGCAATCAATAAGGAGATCACAATAAGAATCGTTTTCCCGTTTTGTGTTCTATGTTCTCTTTGATAATCGTTGAACATATTTTCTTCATGCTCCTCAGCTCCTTCATCTTCTATTTTTGTCCTTTGCGGATCTACTCTGTCAGCAGCATGCTGTCCACCTTTAAACACCAGTTCACCGGAATTTGTTTTTTGCAGCGTACCTAAATTAGGAAGAATAAAAGGATTGCCGATATTCAAAAACTGGCGGCCCAGCATCAGGTATGAATCAAGGTCTGAAGAGGCAAGCGGTTTTATTTTTCCGGTATATTCAATAATGAAATCAACCAGGCCTTCATCTTCCACTACCTTGGGATCGTAATGAAATGATATGGCATTTTCAGGAATAATTATAGGTTTATCAGGGTCGGCAGTATCGGGCAAAGCTGCCTCCAGCCGGAAGGTTCCAATGCCTTGTAACGTTAGCTGCTTGTTCTTTAATAAATAATGAATTAGTACCTGCTCAATTTTCAAAGTAGAGATTTTAATGAAAGCAAACCTACATTTTATTAAGCGAATTCCAAAAAAGCAGATGCCATCTATAAACCAAATTTTTTTGTGCGCTTTTAGATATTAAATTTGCCGTATGCTTACAAAAGATGAAAAACTTTTCTTAGAATATTGGGAAAAAAACAGGGACAAGGAAAAAAAGATTTTTCGCCAGCTTACTTATGGAGCTCCGTGGGGACTTGTGTTTGCACTTCCCATACTGGTATTGGTCATTTTCGATGATTGGTATAAAAACATGATCCCCATTTCAAAATCACAAATGATTTTGATTATAATTACGATACTTGCGATCGCAGTATTTTACGCTCTGTTCAGAATGAGATTCAAATGGGAAAGCAATGAACAACTTTATAAAGAGTTAAAATTTAAAGAGAAAAAAGGTGATGCAGCATTACTATAATTTTTATGCTCTTTATTTGCAGGAACTTAAAAATTATCGAAACTATGAAAAGAATTTTGGCCGCCTGTGTGATTACCCTATTTATTTTTAGCAGTTGTTTAAAAAAAGACAGCAAATGTGGTTATTCAGATTCTACCATTATAGCTCCCGATGCAGAAAAGCAGGCATTGAGTGATTCTCTTGACACATACAATATTACTAACGCCACGTTGCATGCTTCAGGATTTTATTACACCATTGTAAATCCCGGTACAGGGCCTTCAGTTTCTAATCTTTGCTCAAACATTACCGTAACCTATAAAGGAAGTTTTTTTGACGGGAAGATTTTTGATTCTACCAAAGCTGGTGAAACTGCTTACTTTCCCCTTGGTGGTGTCATTACCGGATGGCAAAAAGGAATTCCTTTGGTAAAAGCTGGCGGTGAAATTAATTTGTACATTCCCCCGTCTTTAGGTTATGGAGCCAATGATTTCCCAAGTAGCGGAACTGTGGTGATTCCAAAAAATTCTTATCTGGTGTTCAAGGTGCGTGTAGTGGATATTCAATAGACAATGGTGAATGGTGAATGGTGAATGGTGAATTGGCGAATGGTGAGTGGTTATATTTACGATTGATGTTTTCCTTCAAATAATTGAATTGATTTATCAATTTCGATTATGGTGCTTTGAAATAAAAGACTCTGACTATTGACCATTGCTCATTCACTCAATTGCCCATTCCTCTTTACCTTTGCCTCATAGATTATATCATGAGCCACGAAGCCATTTCAGTTTTTGATATGTTTAAGATAGGAGTGGGGCCTTCCAGTAGCCATACGCTTGGCCCATGGCGCGCTGCTAATCTTTTTTTGCTTTCTCTTCAAAATAAAAATATTCTGGATAAAGTAGAAAGCCTTGAAGTGTTGCTTTATGGCTCTCTGGCAAAAACAGGTAAAGGACATGGAACCGATATTGCGGTGCAATTAGGTTTATCTGGTGATGACCCTGTAACCTTTGATGTGAACCGGATTGATTTCAAAATCAATGATATTAAAAACAACAAAAAATTAGTTTTAAATGGCACACATGAGATTGGTTTTGATCCTTTGGAAGACATCGAGTTTCTAATGAATGAATCGCTTCCGTACCATCCCAATGCGCTTAGTTTTTTATCAGTTTTAGATGATGGAGAACACTTTGCCGAAACATACTATTCTATTGGCGGAGGCTTTGTAAAAAAAGAAGGAGAAGAATTAAATGATAATTCTGAAACCGTTTTACCCTTTCCCATAAACGATGCGCAGGATTTACTTCACTGGTGTATGAAAACGGGATTGAGCATAAGTGAAGTGGTAATGGAAAATGAAAACGCATGGCGGCCGGAACCCCAAACCAGAGAAGGCTTACTGAATATCTGGCACGTGATGAAGGAGTGTTTGTATAAAGGTTGCCATATAGAGGGTACATTGCCTGGAGGTTTGAATGTGAAGAGACGCGCCGCTCATGTCAATAAAAAATTGTTGGGGGATAAAAATTATTCTGATTTTGATTCGTGGATAAGTGCAATCAAAGAAGGCGGTCACGATTTTAAATACATACTGGATTGGGTAAGCTGTTTTGCCCTTGCGGTGAACGAGGAAAATGCTGCCTTCGGCCGCGTTGTAACTGCACCTACCAATGGAGCCGCAGGTGTTATTCCTGCGGTGCTGGCTTACT
This sequence comes from Hanamia sp., assembly GCA_036566285.1. Taxonomy (GTDB): domain Bacteria; phylum Bacteroidota; class Bacteroidia; order Chitinophagales; family Chitinophagaceae; genus Ginsengibacter. The sequence goes on along the minus strand of DATCWN010000241.1, from coordinate 8,065 downwards.
ACATTATTTTTTGTGAGGGAAATGATGAAGAAAAAATTATTCATTTTTTATTAACCGCTTCGGAAGTGGGGTGTATGTTTAAAAAAGGGGCTACTATTTCTGCAGCTATGGGTGGCTGCCAGGCAGAGATTGGAGTATCGTCTTCAATGGCAGCTGCGGCGCTTACAGAGTGTATGGGAGGCACCCAACGCCAGGCATTAATGGCTGCAGAAATTGCGATGGAACATCATCTTGGTATGACCTGTGACCCTATCAGAGGATTGGTGCAGATACCTTGCATTGAAAGAAATGCAATGGGTGCTATAAAAGCCATAACTGCCTGCCAGCTTGCATTGCAAAGCGCTCCTGATTTTGCCAAAGTAAGTCTCGATAATGTAATACAAACTATGTGGAATACTGCTATGGATATGAACAGCAAGTATAAAGAAACTGCCGATGGCGGGCTTGCTGTAAATGTGCCATTGGGATTGAGTGAGTGTTAGATGGCAACCATTGAGGAACTTATGTGAATCAGGATTTTTAAGATGAAAGGATTAGCAGGATTATGTATTTTATTTTTGTAAATCCTAAAAAAAAATTCTTTCTTTATAAAGGTTAAGGAAAGTATTTGTAGATATCTTTTCTGTCCAAAACCCGCACTAATTCTACTGTTTGGTTTTGAAAAAAGAAACCAATACGGTATCTGTTCAGCCTGATTCTGTAAGCGTTTTTATATCCTGTCATTTTTTTGCATGATGGAATTTCAGAAGGTTTTTCGGATTTAATAATCGTTTCAATTATTTCTGATAGTTACATTTGAACTGCTAATGGAAGTTTTGCTGAATCCTTCTCAAAAGATTTTCGAATTTCTATATTCACTTAGCATCCTTTAAGCGTTTTAAGAAATCTTCTTTTTGCGGTTTACTAAGCAATCGGGTTTTTCGTCCGGCCTGCATAGCTTTATATAAAGCCTCGTTTTCCTCAGCTTCTGAATGGAAACCAATTTCAAGGCTTGTTAAAAAGGCTTTTACAATTTTTTCCTGTTGTCTGTTTTTAGGATTTACTATTAATGTCATAAAATAAATTTATTGAAATGATTAAGCATCGAAGAAGACGAAGCCTAAAAAAATCGTTGACTAAAAAAATATTCAATCACTTCTTCAATTAAATATTATCCGGAAGTTATTTCCAGATAGTGCTCAATTTTCTTTTATTTTCAATTAGCATCCCTCTAAATTAATTAAAATTTTGAAAGGTAAATTTAAAATGAAATCGAATTAAATTTCAACAAATATTAGAAACGAAAAAACAAGGAAATGATAGTATTGAATTAGAAAAGCAACCAGACAAATTGTTTATAAATTATATGAAATTACGGAAGAGGAGAGAAGAGTGATAGAAAGGGAACTTGTCTGAATCCCAGATTTTAGGACGAAAGGATTGGCAGGAAAAATTGCTTATTTCTATTTTAAACGCTGTAAAATGATTTCGGAAAAACAAAATCTCATATCCCATACTTTCTCTTCACTTCACGATCACTCTCCCTGGCTTTGATGGTTTCTCTTTTGTCGTAGATCTTTTTTCCTTTACCCAAACCAATTTCCATTTTGGCAAAGCCTTTTCCCGTGATGAATATTTTTAGTGGAACAATGGTGTATCCCTTCTCTTTTATTTTATTCTCGAGCTTGCGCAATTCTTTTTTATGCAGCAATAATTTTCGTTCCTGCATAGGTTCGTGATTGTAGATGGAACCAAAATTGTATTCAGAAATGTGAAGGCTTTTTACAAATAATTCTCCTTTATTAAAAATGCAATAGCTGTCATTAAAACTGGCTTTACCCGCGCGAAGAGATTTTATTTCTGTACCTGATAATACAAGCCCCGCAATGTATTTTGCTTCAATATTGTATTCGTAATATGCTTTGCGGTTACTTATATCCATGGGAAGAAATGGTCAATGTGGTCAATGGTGAATGGTCAATAGTCAATCGGCAATGGTCAATTTTAGATAAATGCGCTTATCACAATTCACAATTCACTTTTCACCCAACTAATTCCTAAACAAAATCAACAACTGAACCAGTTTTTCTTTTAATTCTTTTCTTGAAATAATAAAATCAAGGAAGCCGTGTTCTAATAAAAATTCACTTCGCTGGAATCCGGGAGGAAGGTCTTTTTTAATGGTTTCTTTAATAACGCGCGGTCCCGCAAAACCAATAAGCGCGCCGGGTTCGCCCATTATAATATCTCCGAGCATAGCGAAAGAGGCAGTGGTGCCGCCAAAAGTAGGATCGGTACAAAGAGAAAAATAAGGAATTTTAGCATCGGAAAGCAACGAGAGCTTTCCCGCGGTTTTCGGCAATTGCATCAATGAAAAGGCGCTTTCCATCATTCTTGCGCCACCACTTTTACTGATGATTAAAAGTGGCATTTTATGTTCAATGCAATAATCACAGGCACGCGAAATTTTTTCTCCCATCACACTACCCAAACTACCTCCAATAAACTCAAAATCCATGCAGGCGACCACTATATCCATTTCGCTCACTTTGCCATGTGCAACAGTAATAGAATCATGAATGCTTGATTTGGCATAGGTTTCTTTTAATCTCTGCGAATAAGGTTTTAAATCAACAAACTCCAAATAGTCAATTGATTTTATGTTCGCAAATAATTCGTGGTAACTGTCGCTGTCAAAAATAATTTCAAAATATTCAGCGCTTCCAATGCGGTGATGGTATTCGCATTTTGGACAAACAAATAAACTTTCCCTCAACTCTGTAACGGTGCATGTATAGCGGCATTGAGGGCATTTCGTCCATAATCCATCAGGCGCTTCTTTTTTATCTTTGGTAGAAGTGGTAATCCCTTTTTTGATCCTGCGAAACCATCTTCGTTTGGTTTCTTCGGCTTCACCTTCTTCGCCTGCAAGATTGGCATCAAAATCTTCTTCTTGTTTCATACCCAAACCCCTATGAAGGGCTTTTACATTTTTAATTGTTATAGATAACCCTGTTTCCCCCTTTCGGGGGCAGGGGTCTTTTATGCTACCGTAATGCTTTCATCCAAATAAACATCCTGGGTGGCCTTTAATAATTCGATACCCTCTTTCAAAGGTTTCTGAAATGCTTTTCTACCCATAATCAATCCCATGCCACCTGCGCGTTTATTAATAACTGCAGTGGTTACGGCATCTGCATAATCAGAAGCGCCTTTGCTTTCACCGCCACTATTTATTAAACCAATTTTACCGCTGTAGCAACTCAATACCTGGTAGCGGCATAGATCAATCGGATGGTCGGAAGTTAGATTTTCGTAAACCAACGGAGATGTTTTTCCGTACTTTACTGCATTATATCCGCCATTATTAGTAGCCATTTTTTGTTTAATAATATCTGCCTGTAAGGTAACACCAAGATGATTGGCCTGGCCGGTAAGGTCTGCGCTGGTAGAGTAATCCACGCCATTTACTTTAAATGCATTGTTACGGGTATAGCACCACAAAATGGTACACATGCCCAATTCGTGAGCTAATGCAAACGCTTCACTTACTTCCTGCAACTGCCGGGTGCTTTCATCGCTTCCCCAATACACGGTGGCGCCCACGCCAACAGCGCCCATGTTGTAAGCAGTTTCTACAGATCCAAACATGGTTTGGTCAAATTTATTGGGATAACTAAGTAATTCGTTGTGATTGATTTTTACAATAAATGGAATTTTGTGAGCGTATTTTCTGCTCAATATTCCAAGAACGCCAAAGGTGGAAGCGACACCATTGCAACCGCTTTCTATGGCCAGTTTTACAATATTTTCGGGGTCAAAATAAATCGGGTTAGGTGCAAAAGATGCGCCTGCACTATGTTCTATGCCCTGGTCAACGGGGAAGATGGAGCAATAACCTGTACCACCAAGTCTTCCATGATCCATTAACTGCTGCATACTTCCAAGCACACGGTTATTACGATCGCTTTTACTAAAAACATCATCCATATAATTGGGAGAAGGAAGTGTAAGCGTTGACTTGTCAACTTTGCATTTGTGATTTAATAAACTTTCCGCATTGTCGCCTAAGATTTCTTCAATTTTTTTCGATGCCATTTCTTCAATTTTTTTTTGATGTATGCAAACCTACAAGAAATTTTGGATTTTAGATTTAAACCATTCAACAATTGAACCATTTAACTATTCAACCATTTAACAATTTAACCATTCGACCATTTGTCATTTAACCTTCCAACCATTTCTCCACTTTATAATTCTATCCCAATCTTCTTCATTAAAATAGAAGCGTTCAAACTATTGCAAACACCGGGTTTCAGGCGATAGTCGAAATACAATTCCTCATTGCTTACCTGTACGTCAAAATGATAGTTCAGAATATTGTCGTGAAATTCTTCTTTCATATTAGCCAGTTCCAGGTCGTGTGTGGCAATGATGGCTGCCGCTTGTTTTTTTATTAATTGTTTTATCAAAGCCTTGGAACCCGTATGCCTGTCCAATGAATTGGTGCCTCTTAAAATTTCATCCAGCAGAATAAAAACCCTTTCGCCGTTATTTACTTTTTCAATAATTGTTTTTAATTTTTTTAATTCAGCATAAAAAGTTGAAGTGCTTTCTTCGAGGTTATCCGTGATGCGCATGCTGCTGATAACGTTTACGTGCGATACGCTGAAAGCGGTGGCACAAACCGGGGAGCCGGCCATGGCCAATACCACATTGATACCAATACTGCGGAGGTAAGTACTTTTTCCAGCCATGTTGGAACCTGTTACCAGCATGAGTTTGCTATTGTTAGAAATGTCAATGTAATTGTCCACTCTTTTATTTTCCGGAATCAGGGGATGCCCGATATTGGTTCCTTCTATGGAAAAATAATCTTCTTTTATGGTAGGAAAAATCCATTCCGGATGATTGAAATGCAAGACGGCAAGACTGCTGAGAGATTCGAATCTTGCCAAAGTATCGAACCATATATCAAGCGAATCTTTTTGCCTCGCTTTCCATTTTTCCAGGTCAAGCATCTGCTGCAGGTTCCATAATAATAGGAGGTTTAAAGGAGCGGAGAGTACTAAATTGTACCTCAGGTCGAGCTTGTCCAATATCTTTTTTATATCATAAATATCATCAGATGCTTTTTTATTTTCTTCTATAAAAACGGATTGTAATTCCTTTAGCAAAGGGCTTTCAAAATGCTCATCCTCGATTTGTGCAATACTTGCAGAAAGGATGTTTAATTCACTGGCGACTCTTGATAATTTTTCATGTATGGGCGCTACAATTTTATTTATCTGGTAAGCAAGCAAAGCAAAAATAAGGAGGGTAAAATAAAATAAACCATCGCCTACCCAATCGGCAATATAGAAAGTAACCACACTTACAATAATCAACGGCAATACATATCGCAGCCACTTCCAGTGTTTAAAATTTGAAAAAGAAACAGGCTCTTTCATCCATTCGTTCAATCGCTTTTTAGTTGAAAAAGTAATTTGCCGCTTTCTTCCCGTAGCCTGCAAATCCTGTAGCCATAACGTTTTTGAAGACAATTCCTTTAATGCTCTTTGCCTTTCCAAAATAAGATTGAGTTCAGCAGGTTGTTTTAAATAATCCGCCAATTGGCTGCTTCCCATTTCAGAAGTAGTCCGGTTGATGTATTGAAATAAAGAAGCCCTTCCAAATATATCGAGGTCGTTGGCATAGGGATGGTCTTTGGGAATGTGTCCGGCGCCATCGGGGAATTCATAATAATCTCCCGCAAGACATTTTACTTCATCATTATTAATATTTATTAAATGATTAGTGTGTTCAATTTTAGCCTGGTTGTTTAAATCTGCATAAATGAGCCTTACAAAAATGAATAGCAATAGTATGCTGGCAACAATCACGTACACGGCTCCGAGAGACCAAAGTAAATAAAAAGTAAAAAAGATGGCCACTATCGTACCCAGCCGGAGCCATGCAAAAGAAGATTTTCTTTTTTGTATTTTTTTTAATAAAGCCTGTAGCTCGTTCAGTCGTTCATCGTAAAATTTACGCGGTTCCATTAAATGGTTTTAATTAAAAATCGCGTAAATGTAATATGAAAAATTATCTCGTAGGTTGCCAACCTTATATAGGTGACTCTCAACTTAAAATTTCTTCTCAAGGATTAGTAACTTTAGCCAAGCGCCATGTGAAGGGATGCCTTCCAAATTGTGTGAAATATTAAGAAATCATTGAGGGTTATTTTTCTTAGATTTGTAAATTAAATAAACGGGGCTGACCGGTTTTGACAGCATAGTTCTTTGTAAGTATAAGCATGTAGTGCGTTGCGTAATTAGCACTTTAATATGAATACGAAAACTCTAATTGGCAATACTCAGTATGCCATGGCTGCTTAATCGATAGATTAGCATCCATTAGGGCCGTTGATGCTGGCCAGGCCTGTTGCCACGCTCTTCCGCCGACTCAAACATAAAACGGGCTGCTGCAATTCAAGGCTGTGCGAATTGCTTAAGACTATACAGCTACGGAAAAAGTTGGTTTGTTTTGCTCCTGCCTTTTCCCGACAAATAATGCAGAACTAAACATGTAGAAGGCTTATGGCGGATATGTTTGGACCAGGGTTCGAGTCCCTGCAGCTCCACAAAAGTCAATACCAAATTATGCTAAAAGCCTGCAAACTCAATGTTTGTGGGCTTTTTGATTTTAGGAAATCACCAAAACTTACAGGAAATAACAAATTTCTGGTGAGTGATTCGGTGAGTAATAGCTCCCGAACCCTTTACTCACCAAACATGGTCTAACTTACTGTATTTCAACATGTTCGCTAAATGAACATCTTGTCTTGCTTCTGCTGCAATGCTAATTTTGTTTCACCTAAATGATTAAAATCATGAAGACAAATTTTAGCATGCTTTTTTACCTGAAAAAGCAAAAAAATTACACATCAGGTTTAGCACCGGTTTACTTAAGAATTACTGTTGATGGCGAACGAGCAGAGGTAACTACCAACAGAGAATGTGAACCCGAAAAATGGAATAGCCATTCCGGACGCGCTATCGGCACAAAGGAAAATATCAAAAGCTTAAATGCTTTTCTTGATAACCTTCAGTCTGATGTTTATGAAGCACATCGGTATCTATACGAAAATGGGAAACTGATTACAGCAGAATCCCTCAAAAACAGAATGCTGGGGAAGTCCGAAAAATCTTACATGCTCATTGAGTTATTTAAAGATCATAACAACAAAGTAGCAAGCTTAGTCGGTAAAGGCTTTGCACAGGCAACGCATAAACGATATGAAACTTCTTTGCGGCATATACAGGCTTTTTTAAAGTTCCAATTTGGAGTTTCTGATATTAATATTGAAAAGGTGGATAATGCTTTTATTAACGACTACGATTTTTATTTAAGAACTACGAATAAGTGTAACAATAACTCAACCATTAAGTACATTAGAAATTTAGGAAAAATAATTAGGATTTGTCTGTCCAATGGCTGGATTATAAAAAATCCTTTTGTAAACTATAAGGGAAGAATTAAAACTGTAAACCGGGTTTATCTTACAGAAGAAGAAATACAGAGAATAACTGACAAGAGTTTTGATATTGATCGGTTAAGCCAGGTTCGTGATGTGTTTTTATTTTGTTGTTATACTGGTCTGGCTTACGTAGATATTAAAAAACTAAAAATTTCTGAAATTACAAAAGGGGTAGATGGTGGATTATGGATTTTTACTAACAGGCAGAAAACCGATACCAGATCTGCCATTCCTTTATTACCTATAGCAACTCAATTGATTAAGAAATATTCAAACCACCCGCTCTGTATGAATAAGGGTATGGTATTGCCCGTGCCAAGTAATCAAAAAATGAATGGGTATTTAAAAGAGATAGCGGAAATATGTGGTATTCAAAAGACATTGACTTCGCATATAGCCCGTCATACATTCGCGACAACAGTTACCCTAAGTAATGGAGTACCTATTGAAACTGTTTCCAAAATGCTTGGGCATTCCTCAATAAAACAGACACAGCATTATGCTAAAATATTGGATTTAAAAGTTAGTTCTGATATGCTTTTATTGAAGCAAAAGCTGGAGCAGCGT
>DATCWN010000014.1:0-8495 GCA_036566285.1 Hanamia sp. | reverse complement strand
CAGATTTTGGTGTAGACGAGGGAGCTTATCCAAGTACCCGTAATTTTTTGATAGGTGTTAACCTTAAATTTTAATTACTTTAAAAATTGAAATAATGAAAAAATATTATTATTTAGTAATACTACTTATTACAACAGTATCTTTTTATTCCTGTAAAAAAGATTTTCTAAACCGGACTCCGATAGGAACCCTTAGTGAGGAAGTAGTAGCCACGCCAAGTGGGGTCAACAAGTTGCTGATTGGAGCGTATGCTGCCCTTGACGGACAAAATTTGGGAAGCAGTACAGAATGGTCAGCCTCTATATCCAACTGGATATGGGGAAGTGTTGCTGGAGGAGATGCTCACAAAGGAAGTGACGGTACTGACCAGACACCCATAGATCCGATAGCTAGTTGGGCTGTTACTCCTTCCAATCCTATGATTCCTGATAAGTGGGTCGTTATTTATGGAGGGATAGATCGTGTGAACAGAATCTTTGGCATATTACCAAAGGTTGAAAACATGACAGAAGAAGAGACGAAAAATGTAAGCGGACAGGCTCATTTTTTAAGGGGACATTATTATTTTGAGCTAAAACGTATGTACAATATGGTGCCATGGATTGATGAAAATACTACTGATTTTAAACAACCCAACGACAAAGACATCTGGCCCAACATTGAAGCTGATTTTAAAGCCGCTTTCGATAATTTACCTGAAGTGCAAAGTGAAGCCAGCAGGGCTAATAAATGGGCAGCAGGTGCCTATTTGGCAAAGACCTATTTGTATGAACATAAGTACCAGGAAGCAAAAGATCTTTTCGACCAGGTAATAAGCCAGGGAAGAACTGCTACCGGAATAAAATATGATTTATTTCCTTCTATAGAAGATAATTTCCGGCCTGAAAAGGAACTGGTAAGCCCTGAAGCGGTTTTTGCTGTTGAAATGGCTTCAAATGTAGGTACAGGTACTATTAATAATGCTACCATTGGCGAAATGTTGAATTACCCATACGGGGATAGCCCGTTTGGGTGCTGTGGCTTCTTTCAGCCTACTATAGATTTGGCTAATTCTTACAGAACAGATGCTAACGGACTCCCTTATCTTGATAATTATAATGAGCATCCTGTTAAAAATGATATGGGGATTCTTTCTACAGATGCATTTACTCCCGATGCAGATCCTTTGGATCCCAGAATTGACTGGACAATAGGCCGCCGCGGTATTCCTTATTTGGACTGGGGTTTGCATCCGGGTCAAGGCTGGATCCGCTCACAGCCCTACTCTGGCCCTTATGCTCCCAAGAAGAATATTTGGTGGCGTGCCAACGAGGAATACCATGATAATAATTCCTGGGCTCCTGCTACTGCTATCAATTATTTAGTCATCCGTTTTGCCGATGTATTGTTGATGGCTGCAGAAGCAGATGCTCAGTTAGGCTACCTTGATGAGGCAATGGCACTGGTAAACCGCGTTCGCGAAAGAGCTGCAAACCCGGCCGGATGGGTGTATAAATATGTAGATAATTCTGATCCCTCTAAAGGATTTTCCAATGTTGCAGCAGCTAATTATAGCATTAAACCTTATACAACTTTTGCTACTAAAGATTTTGCCTTAAAAGCCATTTATTTTGAACGTAAATTAGAACTGGGGATGGAAGGGGTCAGATTCTTTGATTTGTCCCGCTGGGGTATTGCGGAAAAGGAATTAAATAAATTTTATTCGTACGAAGGGAGTATTGTTACCGATATTGCCGGTGGCCATTTTACTCCTAATAAAAACGAATACTATCCTATACCTCAAACGGAAATTGATAAAACAACGGTTGGGGGGAAGGCTACATTAAAACAAAATCCCGGATACCAGTAATCTTTTGTAAAAAAAATTATCAGCTTCCTGTGGCTGTTATTAAGCGCTCATCCACAAGAATTGTATGAGTGTCTGTTTAGAAAGACAATATAATTCTTGTGGATGCTTTTTTATAATTACAGGAAACTAAATGAAGATACCGGTATAATGGAGTTGATTGGCTCCATAAAAGGAAAATTTATCTTTCAGAGTATTATGTTCAACCTGATGTCGTTATGATTAAAAAAGTATTTTATTTGGCTCTAAGTTTCATTTCTATTTTGTGTGTGTTTGGGTTCTTGCAACAAGCAACCGCACAAACTGAAATTACGAAATGGCAGTATGATAAAAAGGCCGCTGTTTCACTGACCTATGATGATGGTTCACCCAATCAATTCAGATATGCACTTCCCATAATGGACCGGTTACAATTGCCAGGAACTTTTTTCATCATTACTGGTCCTATAACAGGTTCGCATTATAAAGGTGAATTTATTGGGCGGCCAGTAAAAGAAATTATTGCCGAGAGTGCCTCTATTCTTACGGATGCCGGTAATTTTTTTGAGCGAACATCAGCAGCCAGGTATTTGGGATACAAAGGGGCTTTAGCTTTTTACGATAAGGCTGATCAATTGTATGAATCAGGCAAAGCAGTTGCAGCTTATCGTGTTATTGATACACTTTACCAGCAGGTGAGAAGTGGAATTTTAAAGCCCGGAAGTGAAGTAAGCATGGAAGTTTCTGATGAAATAGGCCTTACCTGGCCGCGTGTAAAAGAAATGGCCACGGGAGGCCATGAGTTTGCAAGCCATACCGTTACTCATGCACATTTGGCTGTTTTGGACAGTGTCAATATGCTTTATGAACTTGAAAAGAGTAAGGAAGAAATTCGTCGAAATTTGGGAGACAGTTATACATTCTCTGCCGAGGTGCCATATGGCATTGAAGACAAAAGAGTAATGAAGCTTGGGTTACCGGTGTATCCTGCGTTGAGGAACCTGATGCCAGATACGTTTCTTGAAGAAATCAACCGTGGCTATAAAATGCAGCCCGGAGAATCAAAAAAAGAATATGTGCAGTGGCAAAGAGGCCCTCTTTCAAAAACTCCGTTACAACTAATGAAATCATGGGTGGATACCTCTCTCGCGCACAACAACATTTGGCTGGTATTGGTGTTTCATGGCGTAGAGGGTGTTGGATGGGAAGCCTTGCCGAAAGAAGTGCTCAACGAGTATTTTCAATACATAAAAAAGAATGAGAGGGATGTGTGGGTAGCTACTTTTGGTGATGTGGCGAGGTACATAAGAGAGAGAATGAACGCAAAAATACAAGTACATCAAAGGGGCGATCAGATCGGAGTAGACCTCACTCATTCTCTTAATGCGCAGCTTTACAATATACCCTTAACTCTAAAAACTTACGTACCTTCTGATTGGAAAAATGTTTTGGTAAAACAGGAAACCAAAGAACAGCATGTGCAGCCAAAGCATGACAGCAAAGGGACTTACGTTCTGTACCAGGCAATTCCCAATACAGGAAGTATTGAACTTTTGGAAAGTAAATGATCAAGGGAATGGCCAAACAAATAGCCGTTTTGTTGACCCTTATTTTTAAAAAAGATAATTTTCAACACGTCTGATCGTACTGTTATTTTTTTTGGCAAATAGGTTACTATGTGTTTATGATGTATAATGTTTTGCGAACTTTGGAAATGTGTATCCATTACCATCTTCCGGCGATGCCTGCGCTAACCTTTTCCTCACGCAATTGATAAAATAAAAAAGAAAAATCAAATACAATGTTTATAAAAGAATTTAAAGCTTTGTCGGTAAAGATATTATTGCTTGGTTTGTATTTATGTTTTTTGTTATCGGCCATAACAGTTATGGCCACCCCACCAGGCAATAGGATCATTAAAAATCAGGACTTGACTAACCACTGGCAGATTCAATCTTCCTCAAAAATAAATGCCGGCGGTGCTGAAATATCCACTTATGATTTTGTGCCAAAAGATTGGTATGATGCCACCGTGCCGGGCACGGTATTAGGATCATTGGTTGCCAATTCGGTTTTCAAAAATGTTTTCTATGGCCGCAATCTGGAGAAAATTCCTGAAAGTCAGTTCAATGTTCCCTGGTGGTACCGAACTACTTTTACTATAGAAAAAATAAACGAAGGACAGATTACAAAATTGCGGTTTAATGGAATCAGCTATCGTGCAGACATTTGGCTGAATGGTCAAAAAGTAGCTTCCGCCGATTCTATAAAAGGGAGCTTCAGGCAATTTGTTTTAGACATAAGCAAGTATGTAAAGCCCGGGGCAAATGTGCTGGCATTAAAAATAACACGTGCACAAAAAAGTGATTTAACCATTGGTTTTGTGGACTGGAATCCTGAGCCCGCCGATCATAATATGGGAATCTGGCGCAATGTGCAATTGCAAATCAGCGGACCGGTTTCTATTGATCATCCTTTTGTACAAACTAAAGTGGATACGGTTACTCTCGATCATGCAGACGTTACCGTAAGTACCGTATTGCATAATTATTCTGATAAAGTAATTGATGGAGAATTGAAAGGAATGATAGGAAGAGAGATTTCATTTTCACAAAAAGTTTCTATTGAACCCAACAGCAGTAAAGAAGTAATTTTCACTCCTTCTCAATTTTCCCAGTTAAGCATCAATCATCCTAAACTATGGTGGGTACACACTTTGGGCGATCCGCATTTATATGATTTGCATCTACAGTTTGATTCAGGAGATAAAATTTCAGATAGCAGCCATGTACGCTTCGGTATTCGTTCCGTATCCGATTATATTACCAAAGAAGGGCACCGCGGTTTTCGTTTAAATGGTAAAAAAATTCTCATCAAAGGCGGCGGATGGACGGATCCGATGTTGCTGAACGCTACGCCTGCTTATGAACGTGCCGGTATTGATTATGCTGTTCACATGAATATGAATGCGATTCGAATGGAAGGATTTTGGGGAAACAATCAGCACATTTATAACCTCTGTGATGAAAAAGGAATTTTAATAATGGTAGGCTTTAGTTGCCAATGGGAATGGGAAAATCTGATGGGCAATAAGGATGATAAATACAGCGCCATCATGTCACCCGAACAAAACGATATTGCTGCGGAATCATGGCATGATCAAATACTTTGGCTTAGGAATCACCCCAGCATTTTCACCTGGCTTTATGGAAGTGATAAATGGCCAAGGCCTGAATTAGAGAAAAGATATCTCGCAACGCTGAAAGATTTGGATCCAACCCGTCCTTCTGTTTCCTCTGCAAAGGAAGTGAAGAGTGCTATCACTGGTCCATCTGCGGTAAAGATGCGTGGTCCTTATGATTATGTTCCTCCTGCTTATTGGTATGTAGATACGGCTTATGGCGGCGCTTTCGGATTTAATACAGAAACAGGCCCCGGCCCGCAGATTCCTGTACTGGAAAGTTTGAAAAAAATGATTCCAGTTGATTCATTATGGCCTATAAGCAGCGCATGGATGTACCACGCTGCAAGAGGTGAGTTTCATAACCTTACTTACTACAACAACGCGATGGATAACCGCCTGGGAAAAGCGAAAGATTTGGACGATTATTTAAAAAAGGCACAGTATTTAAATTATGAAGGAATGCGTGCAATGTATGAAGCCTTTGAGTCAAATCGTTTTAAGGCAACAGGTATTATTCAATGGATGTATAACGCTTCGTGGCCAAAATTGTGGTGGCAATTATATGATTATTACCTGATGCCGACCGGTGCATTTTATGGTGCACGCAAAGCCAATGAGCCGCTTCATATTTCTTATAATTATGGGAAAGACGGAGTTGATATTATGAACAACACTGCAGAAAAAACAACAGGACTTTCTGCGGAGATAACTGTGTTTGATATAAATATGAAGCAAGTGTTTCAGAAAAAAATCGTTTCTAACACAGTGGGCGCGCAGCAAACAAAACCGGTGTTTACTTTACCGGCAAATTTAAATGCCGGCAAAACCTGGTTCCTGGATCTTAGGTTGTACAATAAACAGCGTCATTTGGTAAGCCGTAATTTTTATGTTCTGTCAGCAAAAAAAGATAAATTGAATGAAAAGAAAAGTACCTGGTATGTTACGCCTCAAACCGCTTTTGCTGATCTTACTCTTTTACAAAATTTACCCAATGTAAAATTGGAAAGAAGTGAAACCATAACAACAAAAGGGGAGGACACTCATGTAAATGTAAAATTGAAAAACCCATCTACTCATCTTGCATTTATGATTCATCTTGATATGAAGAAAAAAGGAACCGGAGAATCAGTATTGCCGGTGTTTTGGAATGAAAATTATATCACCCTTTTACCAGGTGAAGAAAGATTGGTTTCAGGATATTGCCATACATCTGATCTTGATAAAAATCAGGTAAGCATAACCGTTAGTGGATGGAATGTGAAGGAACAATAAATAATAAGTAATAAATAAGAAATAAAGAAGTTGAAAGCGGTTGACACCAAAGGTGGAACCGCGGTTTAATAAAGATAGAACCAGAAAAGAGCGACTCTTCATACATTTACAATTGATATAGAAAAATGAACTGCTTATAAATTGGAATTACATCTTTAGATTATTAAATAAAATGAGAACCTTAAAAATTGCTGTTGCCCAATTTGAACCAAAAGATGGAGACAAAGAATACAATCTTTCTGTCATTGAGAAATTAACGGCTAAGGCAAAAATTGCCGGTGCAGAAGTCATTAGTTTTCACGAAATGTCTATCACGGCTTATACTTTTTTTAAAGATTTAAGCCGGGATGAAGTGGTAAAATTAGCCGAAAGAATTCCGGAAGGGGATAGCACTCAAAGGCTGATTCAAATTGCTGAAAAGTACGACATCATTGTTTTAGCGGGACTGGTGGAAATAAAAGATGACCAGCTTTTTAATACCTACATCTGTGTTGATAAAAATGGGTTGATTGCAAAGTACAGCAAAATTCATCCGTTCATAAGTAAATACTTTTCACCCGGTGACGCCTACGTTGTATTTGATATTAAAGGTTGGAAATGCGGAATATTAATCTGCTACGATAACAATGTAATTGAAAATGTAAGAGCCACATCATTGCTCGGTGCAGAAATTATTTTTGCACCGCATGTTACTATGTGCACGCCTTCTTCTATGCCCGGAAGAGGTTTTGTAGATGATGCTTTATGGCAAAATAGGGAGTTGGATCCTGTTCCATTAAGAATGGAATTTGACGGACCAAAAGGAATGCAATGGCTGATGCGATGGCTGCCGGCCAGGGCGTTTGATAACGGTGTTTATTATGTGTTTACCAATCCAATTGGCTATGATGGAGATCAGCTTAAGAATGGTAATTCAATGATCCTGGATCCTTATGGCGATGTGCTTACGGAAATTAAAAGCTTTGAAAATGAAATAGCGATAGCTACGGTTACTGAAGATAAACTAACCCTTGCCGGTGGCTGGCGTTATAAGAATGCCCGGAAGCCGGGATTGTACAAAGAGATATTAAGCGCCGATCATAAATCTGAAACAAAACCGGTTTGGTTGAAGAAATGATTTTTTTGAAAATAAAAAAATGCACCATAATAAAATTTAAATGACAGAAACTACCAATCCTAAGAGAAATTACTACATCGTTTTTCTCATACTCCTCACTTTTTTTGTCATCTCTTTTCTTACCAATATTATCGGGCCACTGGTGCCGGACATCATAAAAGGCTTCAAGCTCAGTCTTACTCTTGTTGCCTTGCTTCCTTTTGCTTTTTTCATTGCGTATGGAATTGTGTCTATTCCCGCGGGGATTATGGTTGAAAAATACAAAGAAAAAAAAGTGATGATAGTCGCTTTTATGGTATCATTTATCGGGGCGCTGATGTTGGCTTTATATCCCAATTATCTCACTGCAGTAGTGTCATTATTTTTAATCGGCAGCGGAATGGCCATGCTCCAGGTGGTGATTAATCCATTGTTGCGTACATCGGGCGGTGAAGAAAATTATGCTTTCAATTCTGTGCTGGCGCAATTGATCTTTGGACTTGCTTCTTTTATCAGCCCTTTGGTATATTCCTATCTCGTTCTTGATTTGAAAAGTTCAGGAAGCCATGATGGATTTCTAAGCTTTTTTTCGTCTTTGGTACCCGCTGATTTAACCTGGATATCGCTTTATTGGTTGTTCGCTTTTGTAAGCATCATAATGATCATTATCATTTTGGTATCGAAATTTCCGAAAGTAATATTGAGCGAAGATGAAAAGGCGCCAGCACTTAAAGTACATATAGATCTTTTGAAAAAACCGGTAGTGGTCCTTTTTTTCATAGGCATATTCTGTTATGTTGGCACAGAGCAGGGGGTAGCCAACTGGATTTCACAATTCCTTTTTGAATATCATCAATACGATCCGCAAACTTCAGGTGCTAAAGCCGTTGCTTATTTCTGGGGGTTAATGACGGCGGGAGGTTTACTGGGGTTGGTGCTCTTGAAAATTATGGACAGCCGTAAAGTACTTATTGGCTTTACTTTGCTGGCTATTATTTCTTTGACTGTAGGATTGTTTTCAAGTGGCCCGGTTGCATTAATCGCTTTTCCGTTGGTAGGGTTTTTTGCATCTGTTATGTATCCTATTATTTTCTCATTGGCGCTTAATTCTTTAAAAG
>DATCWN010000496.1:0-15269 GCA_036566285.1 Hanamia sp. | reverse complement strand
AGCATGCAAAGCAGGTTTTCCGGGGCCATTGCCAGGTGGCTGGGGCTGTCCAACGTGGAGGAGTTACCGCCGTGTGAGCCGGTACCCTACCTCAGCACTTTCCAGTTTACAGAAGGCGCCACTTTCAGGGAGCGTTTTAGGGTACCCGTAACCGTTAGTAAGCCACAGGACGGTGTACTAACGGTGGGCATAGACGCTTTTATCCCTGCACTTCAAATTGCAGCGCCGGCAGGTACGGTTTCGGTAACGCTGGTAGTTTCTGTTGCGGGGTGCTTGTTGACAACGGGTTGGGCTACGGGCAGCCAAACGCACACCTTGCTGATACCTTATAACGATACGGAAATACCGGCGCAGTCGCTGGCGTTTCATGTTCCCACACCGGTGGAAAGTCTTACGGTTACGGCGGCGCGCCTTATTTATCAGGAGGTAAAAAATGGCCAGGTTATGAATGTAGAAAATCCTGCGTTTATGCCGGCAAGTGTTATTGATACCCGGTATGGGGTAACCCCGTAACTATCTGCCCGGCATTAATAATATACATTTACTGCATTGAATATTTATGAGTTTTTTTGAACTCATTTTATAGAAACCTTAGTAGAAAATTTGTTTTTATTTTGCAAAACCTTATTACCTTATTTTTCAATTAAAGGACTTAAAAATAAAGCAATAAGGTTGTTCGTAAAAACCCTTTAGAGAGAACCATTGAATTTTTTCTATTAAGGTTTCGAAAAGCCATTCTTATAGCGCCTATCAGGTCTTTGTATATTATTTTACAAATACAATTACCGCCCGGAATCAATTCTTTTTTGACAAAACTCCATCCTCTTTATTATCTTGTAAAAAATATGAAGAAAAAAATTCTCTCCGTTTTAAAATATAGTGTCTTTCTGGGAATTGGCGTTTTCCTGATGTGGTGGCAATTGAGCAAAATGACGGAATTGCAAAGGGTACAGTTCGTGGACTCACTGCGAAACGCGAATTACCTTCTTCTTATCCCCATATTTATCATGGCGATATTGAGCCATCTGAGCCGGGCCGTGCGTTGGAAGATTTTGATAGAGCCAATGGGGTACAAGCCTTCCACAGCCAATACTTTTTATACCACTTTATGCGGCTACCTGGCCAACCTGTTTCTCCCGCGCGCGGGAGAAATACTGCGATGTACTTTATTGAGCCGTTACGAAAAAATACCCTTTCCCAAACTGGTAGGAACCATAATTATTGAAAGACTGTTGGACCTGGTTTGTTATTTTCTAATCATCGTAATCACTTTTTTAATACAGATAAAAACAGTAAGCGATTTTATAAAAGAAAAAGTAGCCGCCATAGCAGGGCAAGAGCAAATACTACCTGCCTGGGCAAAAATCGTTATTCTCCTATCGGCAATCGTGTTGGGCTATGCATTGGTAAAATGGATCTTTAAGAAATACGCACACCTTGCTTTTATTGGTAAATTAAAGAGGCTGGAGCATGGATTAAAAGAAGGTTTTTTAGCTATCATACATTTAAAGAAAAGAAAGGCCTTCCTGGGGCATACTATTTTTATCTGGGCAATGTACCTGTTGCAGGTTTACTTAGGTTTTTTTGCGCTTTCAGAAACTTCACATCTCGGTATGGGAGCTGCTTTTAGCGTGCTGGCTTTATCAACCCTGGCTATGATTATAGCGCCCGGTGGCATGGGCGCCTTCCCGGTGGCCGTTCAGCAGGTGCTGCTCATTTACAACGTTGACAATATTTCCTTTGGCTGGCTAATGTGGAGTGTATCCACCATCATTATTATCATTGTCGGCATCATCAGTTTTGGATTATTAATTTATCAAAATAAAAGTAAGAATGAAAAAAAGCAATACCATCAGCGAGCGGATATTGAAACGGGAGGAAATAGCAGCGCAGGTAAAACGGTGGAGGCTTAAAAGCAAAACCATCGCGTTCACCAACGGCGTTTTTGATATTTTGCATGAAGGCCATATAGCCGTTTTGGCCAAGGCCGCTTCATTTGCCGATGTGCTGGTGGTGGGTGTAAATTCAGATTCATCTGTAAAAAAACTGAAAGGCGACAGCCGCCCCGTTAATAAGGAATCATCAAGGGCGCTGATGCTTGCTTCCCTGATTACGGTGGATGCGGTAGTAATCTTTGATGAGGAAACACCCCTTGAACTGATTAAAATAATAAAACCCGATGTATTGGTAAAAGGAGGAGACTATACCGTGGAAACCATTGTGGGCGCCAAAGAAGTGATGGCCTATAATGGAAGAGTAGAGGTGATACCGCTTGAAGAAGGATTTTCTACCACCGGGATTATCGAAAAAATAATGAATGGATAAGCATACTAACCCTTATGGATAAACGCAGAATCATAGTAAGGGACATAAGCTGGCTTTCTTTCAACGGAAGAGTGCTACAGGAAGCCGACGACAAAACGGTGCCGCTAAGGGAACGTATTCGTTTTCTTGGAATTTCTTCCAGCAACATTGATGAATTTTTCAGAGTACGGGTGGCCACGCTAAAGCGCATGATAGCGCTGGGCAGCAAGGCGAATATGCACCTCGAAGTGTCGCCCGAAAAAATACTCGAGGAAATTAATTTTAAAGTTACCAACCAGCAAAATCAATTCAACCGCATATGGGCAACCATTGTTACGGAGTTAAACGAGGAAAAGATATTTTTATTAAATGAAAAACAACTTAACCGTGAACAGCAAAAGTTTGTGCTCTCTTATTTTAATGAAAGTGTAAGAAGTAATATTGTGCCCCTGATGATAGAAAGCATCCAGGCATTTCCTACTTTGAATGATAAATCCATTTATCTCGCCTGCAAACTGTCGGAATCTAACGGTAAAATTCCACAACGGTTTGCTTTGGTATCGGTACCTACAAGGCTTTCAAGGTTTGTGATTCTGCCTCCCACAGAAAGCGGTAATCACCTCATTTTACTCGAAGACGTGATACGGTTTTGCCTTCCACAGATCTTTAGTTATTTTGATTACAACACTTTTTCTTCGCACATTATAAAAGTAACCCGCGATGCGGAAATTGATATTGACAATGATATTTCCACTTCATTGATCCAGAAAATAGAAAAGGGATTGAAGAACCGTAAAAAAGGGAAACCAGTGCGGTTTACTTTTGATAAAGATATTGACAGCGAGGTATTGAATTATTTAATAAAAAGATTGGGATTGTCCAACAAAGACAATATTCAATCGGGCGGCCGTATTCACAACTTCAAAGACTTTATTGACTTTCCTGATACGGTTTTTCAAAAAAGGAATCCAAGAAAAAAGCCTTTCATTCATCCGCTTTTGCAAAATGTAAACAGTGTAACCAAAGTAATTTTACAAAGAGATGTTCTTTTAAATTTCCCTTATCATTCTTTCGATTCGGTAATTGATCTCCTGAGAGAGGCAGCCATTGCCCCTGAAGTAATAAGCATCAAAGTTACCTGCTATCGTTTGGCCGCTGATTCCAACATTATCAATGCGCTTACCAATGCCGTCAGAAACGGGAAAGTGGTAACGGTGGTGCTCGAGTTGCGCGCCAGGTTTGATGAGGAAGCCAATATTCAATGGAAAGAGATTCTGGAAGATGCCGGTGTAAAAGTATTTATTGGTTTGCCCAATATGAAAGTGCATGCCAAGCTTTGCCTTATCAAAAAAAGATTGAACCATCAAACGATTCATTATGGATTCGTAAGCACAGGAAATTTAAATGAAAAAACAAGCCTGGTGTATGGAGATCATTGTTTGCTTACCAGCGATAGAAATATAATGGCAGATGTAAACCGGATTTTCGCGTACCTCGAAAATCCCAAAAATATTCAACCGTTAAAAGCATGTAAAAAATTAATGGTAAGCCCGATCGCCATGCGTAAGCAACTTCATTTTCTCATTGATAAAGAAATAAAAAGTGCGAAAGAAAAAAGACCGGCTTCTCTTGTTTTAAAACTGAATTCTCTCAGCGACGAGGAACTAATCCTCAAACTTTATACGGCGGCACGGGCAGGTGTAAAAATAAGAATGGTCATCAGGGGAATATGCTGCATGTTTACTCAAAATAAAAAATTCAAGAAAAAAATAAAAGCGGTGAGCATCGTTGACGAATACCTGGAACATGCAAGGGTGATGGTTTTTAACCATGATGGAAAAGAAAAAGTATTTATTTCTTCAGCAGATTGGATGGTACGCAATATTGACCACAGGATAGAAGCGGCATGCCCCATACTGGATAAAGAAATTCAGCAGGAATTAAAAGATATTCTCCATATCCAACTGAGCGATAACGTAAAAGCAAGAGTCCTGGACAATGAACTTTCCAATGAATATGTGGACAGGGATCATTCAAAAAAGATCCGCTCCCAAATAGAAACTTATAATTATCTTTTAAGAAAAAAATATACACCTATTGAAACTGGCAGCAATTGATATTGGCAGCAATGCGGCAAGATTACTCATTTCAGAAGTTAGCGTTGACTCAAAAAACAAACCTTCGTTTAATAAAGTGAGCCTGATAAGAGTGCCGTTGCGCCTGGGCTTTGACGTTTTTGACACGGGCAAAATTTCGGAGCATAAAACAGAATTGTTATTGCATACGATGAAAGCGTTTGCCAGTTTAAAAGATGCTTTTGAAATAAAATATATAAAAGCATGCGCCACTTCCGCCATGCGCGATGCCTCTAATACACCGGAAATAATTGCATGGGTAAAGCAGGAAACGGGCATTGAAATACAGGTCATTTCCGGCAGTGATGAAGCTTCCCTGGTTTTTGAAAACCACATCGCCGAAAATCTAAATAAAGATCATTCCTATTTATACATTGATGTGGGCGGTGGCAGTACGGAGCTTACTTTTTTTAGTAATAATAAAATGCTCTTTAAAGATTCTTTCAATATAGGAACCATAAGATTGCTAAAAAATAAAGTGGCAGATGATGTTTGGGATGAGATGAAGCAATCGGTAAAAAATAAGACCAAAGAATATAAAGCAGTTACCGCTATTGGTTCCGGCGGAAACATCAACAAAGTATTTGCACTCAGCAAGCGAAAAGATGGAAAGCCTTTATCACTGGAACTCCTGCGCGATTATTATAAAGAACTCAGCAATGTTTCTATGCAGGATCGTATAGCTATTTATAAATTAAGAGAAGACAGGGCCGATGTAATTGTGCCGGCATTGCAGATATATATCAATGTGATGCGATGGGCCGGAGCCAATGAGATTTATGTTCCCAAGATCGGGCTTGCCGATGGATTGGTGCAGCATTTATGGGAAGAGGTAGATAAAAGTTGAAAATTAAAAATTAAGAATTAAGACTCAGAGGATTCATTGTCAAATTATTTTGAATATTCCAATTTAATTGCTTTACTCTCTAATTTTCACATTTTCATATTTTCACCTTTGCACATTAAATAATTCTACTTTTGTAATCGCGATTGCCCAACGGATTTGTTTTATTCTAACGCAGAGCCATCTCCCACCTGTCGCTTCCTTAAACAAAAAAAATTATGTCCGTGAATAAAGAAGTAAAAAAGATTACTACCCATACTTTATTGAAGATGAAGCAATCGGGAGAAAAGATTTCCATGCTCACCGCTTACGATTATTCTTTTGCAAAAATATTTGATGCAGCGGGCATTGATATTATCCTGGTCGGCGACAGCGCCAGTAATGTAATGGCAGGCCACGAAACCACATTGCCCATTACACTTGACCAAATGATTTATCATGCCAGCTCGGTGGTAAGAGGAAGTGATCGTTCTTTAATAGTGGTGGACCTTCCGTTTGGAAGCTACCAGGGAAACAGTAAGGAAGCGCTGAACTCTACCATCAGGATTATGAAAGAGACCGGCGCACATGCCATTAAGCTTGAAGGCGGAGAAGAAATTATTGATTCTGTAAAAAGAATTGTAAGCGCAGGAGTTCCTGTAATGGGTCATTTGGGTTTAACCCCGCAATCCATTTATAAATTTGGAACCTATACCGTAAGGGCAAAAGAAGAAGAAGAAGCAGAAAAATTAAAACGCGATGCGATAATCCTACAGGAAGCAGGATGTTTTGGAATCGTGCTGGAAAAAATTCCGGCATTATTGGCAACAGAAGTTTCCGGGCAATTAACGATTCCTACCATTGGCATCGGCGCTGGCAATGGTTGCGATGGCCAGGTATTGGTAATGCACGATATGTTGGGTATCAATACAGAATTTAAACCCCGGTTTTTAAGAACGTATCTAAACCTAAACGACCTTGTAACCGGCGCTGTTCATAAATATATTGACGATATAAAATCCAAAGATTTTCCAAATGAGAAAGAGCAGTATTGATGAGGTGAATGGTCAATTGATGGTTGAAGGTTCAAGGTTGATGGTTGAAGGTTCAAGGTTGAAGGTTCAAGGTTGAAGGTTGTGCCGATCACTGATGCTTGTGAAAAAACATTTTATAAAAAAATAAAGAGGAACAAGAATGCAAAACTTTTTAAAAGAATTAAAGATCTCTGAATTAAACAAAGGAGTATCCACCGGAACAAAATGGATTTCTGCTTCAGGAGAAAAAATAAAATCCTTCTCCCCGGTTGATGGAAAACCAATAGCTACCATTAATTCGTGCGATAAAAGAAGCTTCGACATGGTAGTGCAAAATGCACAAAATGCTTTCCTTGAATGGCGTACATGGCCCGCTCCCAAACGCGGAGAAGTGATAAGGCAAATTGGAAATGAATTGCGAAAAAACAAAGCAATTTTAGGCAGATTGGTAAGCTACGAAATGGGAAAAAGCCTGCAGGAAGGAATGGGCGAAGTGCAGGAAATGATTGACGTCTGTGATTTTGCTTTAGGGCTTTCGCGCCAGTTGTACGGCCTCACCATGCACAGTGAAAGGCCGGGTCACAGAATGTATGAGCAATACCATCCTTTAGGTATTGTGGGGATCATTTCTGCATTCAATTTTCCGGTGGCCGTATGGAGCTGGAACAGTATGATCGCCATGGTTTGCGGAGATGTATGTATCTGGAAGCCTTCGGAAAAAACACCCTTATGCGGAGTGGCCTGCCAGCAAATTATTTCAAAAGTTTTTAAGGAAAATAAAGTGCCTGAAGGTGTTTGTAATTTAATTACCGGCGGCCGTGAAGTAGGTGAATGGCTTTGTGAAGAACCAAGAATAGCTTTAGTATCTGCAACAGGCTCCACAAGAATGGGTAAAGCCATAAGCACCACAGTGGCCGCAAGGCTTGGGCGCAGCTTGCTGGAACTGGGTGGCAACAATGCCATCATTATTTCAAAATATGCCGATTTAGATATTGCTTTGGTGGGTTGCTTATTTGGCGCGGCAGGCACAGCAGGGCAACGATGCACCACCACGCGAAGGCTGATTATTCACGAAGATATATATGATGTTTTTAAAAAGAAACTGGTAACCGCTTATAAGCAACTTAAAATTGGCGACCCTCTGAAAGAAGAAAATCATGTAGGCCCATTGATAGATAAAGATGCCGTAAATAATTATTTGAATGCCATAGAGCAAATTAAAAAGCAAGGTGGAAAGTTTGCAGTACCGGGCGGAACGCTTACAGGCAAAGGCTTTGAAAGCGGCTGTTATGTAAAGCCTTGCATCGCTGAAGTTACCAACGACATGGAAATTGTGCAACACGAAACTTTTGCACCAATTTTATATTTAATAAAGTACAAAACACTTGATGAAGCCATTGCCCTTCAAAATAGTGTACCACAAGGACTATCAAGCGCCATATTTACCTTAAATCTTCGCGAGGCGGAAACGTTTCTTTCTTATGCCGGAAGTGATTGCGGAATTGCCAACGTAAACATCGGCACGTCTGGTGCGGAAATTGGCGGTGCTTTTGGTGGAGAAAAAGAAACCGGTGGCGGAAGGGAAAGCGGCAGCGATGCCTGGAAAGTATATATGCGCCGCCAAACGAATACTATTAATTATTCTGACAGCCTTCCATTGGCACAGGGAATAAAATTTACAGTATAATCCCTGTCTGATGGTCTCCGGCTGACAAGAATCGTTAATTGCTATCAATTGGTCAGACGAACGCCGTCAGATCAATACAATAACATAAAAATTCCATAATTATGTTGAATGGAACGTTTTGTTTTCATTTAATTACAAATATTTGTGGTTCCTAAAAAATCAAAATCAAAATGATAAAAGCAAGTAAACGTTTTATTCTTGGCATGGTGATGATGGCTTCGGTTCCGTTGGCAACATTTGCGCAATTGGATACTGATGCAAAAATCCAAGCCCCTGCTAAAGTGGCGCCACACGATTGGCATCAGTTAGACAGAAGTGAAACCGGTTATTATGGAATCAGCCTTAATAAAGCGTATGATCTTTTAAAAGGTAAAAAAAGCAAAACCGTTGTGGTAGCTGTAATAGACAGTGGTATTGATACGTTACAGGAAGATTTGAAACCGGTACTTTGGAAAAATCCGGGAGAGATTCCGGGAAATGGAATAGACGATGATCACAATGGTTATGTAGATGATGTATTTGGATGGAATTTTATAGGAGGAAAAGACGGCCGTAATGTAAAACAGGATTCTTACGAAGCCGCAAGGGTTTACTGGAAACTGAAAGATAAATTTGGCGATAATATTCCTGATACGAACACCCTGAAGGGTGATGAGAAAAACGAAGCCATTACATT
Organism: Hanamia sp.; assembly: GCA_036566285.1. GTDB lineage: Bacteria > Bacteroidota > Bacteroidia > Chitinophagales > Chitinophagaceae > Ginsengibacter. The sequence goes on along the minus strand of DATCWN010000496.1, from coordinate 6,610 downwards.
TTTAAAAGCAAAAGAAAAAGTACTTGGCGGCATTGACCCCACAGAGATGTTAATGATGCAAAGGATATTGCCCGTACTCGAACGCGGCGATTCCATCATCGCTAAGGATTTGGGTAAAACTGAATTCGATGGCAATGATTTAAAAGCTTATAATCCCACTCAGCGCGATGCAACGGTAGCAAGAATGCTCTATTTAGATTTGTCGAAGGCTAACGATAATTATGAAATTTCCAACCAGGATATTTTAGGATATTACAGAGGGCAGGTGCGCAAAGCCGAAGCTGCCAATACACCTCCCCAGGATTTTCGCGGCGAAATTGTACAGGACAATTACAATGATATCAACGACCGCTATTATGGCAACAATGATGTAATGACCGGAACGCCCACTCATGGCACACATTGCTCAGGCATCATTGGCGCTGCAAGAAATAATGGAAAAGGCATGAACGGTATCGCAGATAATGTAAAGATCATGATGGTGCGCGCGGTTCCTGATGGCGATGAGCATGATAAGGATATTGCCAATGCCATTCGCTACGCGGTTGACAATGGAGCACAAGTTATCAGTATGAGTTTTGGAAAAGATTTTTCTCCTCAAAAAAATTGGGTAGATGACGCCGTAAAGTATGCGCAAAGCAAAGATGTATTGCTGGTACATGCTGCAGGAAATGACGCAAAAAATATTGATACCGCGGATAATTTTCCCAACCCTGTTTTCTTAAGTAATCAAGGAAGAGCCAAAAACTTTATCACTGTAGGCGCCAGTGGCGACGCCACCAACGGCGGCTTTACTGCCAGGTTTAGTAATTACGGGAAAAGCGAAGTGGACGTGTTTGCCCCGGGTGTAAATATTTATTCTACGCTTCCGGGTGGCGATAAATATGGCAGCCTTTCGGGAACCAGCATGGCGGCGCCGGTGGTAGCAGGCCTTGGCGCTCTTATCCTTTCATACTATCCTAATTTGAGCGCTGAACAAATAAAATACGTAATCGAAAAATCCGTAAGTCCTGAAAAAGAAAAAGTAAAATTACCGGGTACAGAAGAATTGGTAAACCTTTCGGATATTTCAAAGACCGGCGGTGAAATAAATGCATACAATGCCATAAAACTTGCAGCCACTTTGAAAGGCGAAAGAAATACTACCAAAGAAATTCTTCCAAAATCTAAAGTGCAACGTAAAAAAAGAGCGTAAATTTTTATAGAAAGTTTATAAGCCCGGCTATCTCTTAGCCGGGCTTTTTTATACAAAATGTATTTTATTACTCAGCCTTTAATAATTTTACACTTTGAAAAAATTACTTTTACCGCATAATCAATAGATAAAAATGAAACCCCCATTAAATACTTATCCTCCCTATTTTAATACTTATATAAAATTGGTGGACGAAGACGATGTTCAGTTGGCAATAAAAAACCAGGCGGCCGTGGCAGAGGACTTTTTTAATTTAATTACTGAAGAACAATCCACCTATAAATATGCTGAAGGGAAATGGACCATTAAAGAAGTTCTACAGCATGTTATAGATGCTGAAAGAATTTTCGCTTACAGGTCATTGACCTTTGCAAGAAAAGACAGGAACACGTTGCCATCTTTTGATGAAAATGATTATGCCGCCAACTCAAACGCTAACAACAGAGCCTGGCAGGAACTGATTGAAGAATTTATGGCATTAAGAAAATCTACAGAATTGCTCTTCAATTCCTTTACAAAAGAAAATTTAAACTCTATAGGAAAAGCGAGCGATTACACAATAACCGTTCTGGCGTTGGGTTATATTATTGTTGGCCATGTTGCCCATCACATGAATATTATCAGGGAAAGATATTTAGCTATTTAGACAAAAAATCATCTTTGTATCTTCATAAAAACTTTGGCGTGAAGATATTTACTGTTTCACAAATAAAGGAATGGGATGCATTTACCATTCAGGAAGAACAACTCCCTTCCATCGAACTCATGGAACGCGCGGCTACAGCCTGTTGCGACTGGATCATCCATCATTTTGACAACACTTTCTCTTTCAAAATATTTTGTGGCCGGGGAAATAATGGTGGTGACGGGCTTGCCATTGCAAGGCTGCTCATTGAAAATCTCTACACCGTTTCGGTTTATATAACCGGCGATAAAATAGGCTCTGATAATTTCGAAAAAAATCTTGAAAGGCTCAATAATATTTCCAATGATATTTATTTTTTAAAATCGGAAGCATCGTTTCCACCCATAAATAATGAAATTATTATTGATGCATTATTTGGATCCGGGTTAAACAAAAAGCCTGAAGGAATATTCGCACAGTTGATCTGTTACATCAATAAAAGCACATCAAAAATCATTTCTATTGATATAGCAAGTGGCTTATTTGTTGACAAAAGTTCAAAAGCAAATGACATAATTAAAGCCAGTTATACACTTTCCTTTCAAAATCAAAAGCTGGCCTTTTTAATGCCTGAAAACGAGGCGTTTACCGGTGAGGTGGTTATAATGGATATTAAATTATCAAAGGATTATGAGAAGAAACAGAAATCATTGTTTGAATTCATTGACCCCGGTTTTATCCAAAATATTTACATCCCGCGAAAGCCTTTTGCCCATAAAGGAAACTTCGGCTATGCATGCCTGTTAGCAGGAAGTTACGGAATGATGGGCGCTGCCGTATTAAGCGCCGGCGCTTGCCTTAGAAGTGGTGTAGGTAAACTCACTTGCTATATTTGTGAAACAGGCTATGATATTATGCAAGCTTCTGTACCTGAATCCATGTGTAAGGTTTTCGGAAATAAGTTTTTAAAAGACGTAAATGATTTTAAAAGATTTGATGTAGTTGGCGTGGGGCCGGGTATAGGCAATCACATTTCACATAAAGAACTATTACAAAATTTATTTGATGATTTTAAAAAACCCATAGTACTTGATGCGGATGCTTTAAACGTGTTAAGTGAAAATCCTTCTTTATATCAATCAATTCCTGCGCAAAGTATTATTACGCCTCATCCCAAAGAGTTTGAAAGGTTATTCGGAAAATCAGAATCTGATTTCGACCGCCTGGAGCTTGCTTTTCAGAAGGCTAAGGAACTTAATATTTATATCGTCTTAAAAGGCCATTACACTTTCATTGCTACACCCGACGGTAAAGGATATTTTAATTCAACAGGCAATTCCGGCATGGCAACTGCCGGCTCCGGCGATGTGCTTACAGGAATTATTACCGGTCTGATCGCTCAAAAATATACATCCCGCGATGCCTGTATTCTCGGCGTTTATATTCATGGAATGGCGGGTGATATAGCCGCGGCAAAAAACTCAAAAGAAGCGCTGATTGCCGGCGACATTATAAAGTATTTAGGTGAAGCCTATAAAGAAATTGAGGAGACCCATTCTATACGTATAGAATAATTTTTCTTGTAGTATAAAATAATTAATTTCGTTTTTAAAGAAAGATTATGGACACCAAGATCACTTTAAGTTTTGATGAATCCGTTATTAAAAAAGCGAAAAAGTTCGCCGCAAAAAACAATACGAGCGTTTCAAGGCTTACAGAATTCTTATTGAGAAAAGTTACTTCTTCCAACTATACCTCTTTCGAGGATTTTCCTATTTCCGATTGGGTTTATGAGGTCTCTGAAGGTGAGTCTGAGTATGAGGTCAATAGCAAAAGATCAAGAAAACAGGCTAAAGAAGAATTCTTTAAATCCAAAAAATGAGAGTATTCCTTGATGCCAATGTTTTGGTTTCCGTTTTAAATAAAGAATATCCTCTCTTCAGTTATACGTCGCGAATTATTAGTCTTGCCGACAGACCGGGTTATACTTTATATACCTCCCCTGTTTGTCTTGCCATAGCTTTTTATTTTGCTGAAAAGAAATTCAAAAGCCTTGTTGCAAAAAAGAAAATTGAAATTCTTTGCAGCCACATCAGAATTGCTGCAGCAGATAAAACGACTGTAGAACAAACGCTTCAAAACCCTGCCATTAATGATTTTGAAGACGGACTCGAATATTATTCAGCCATCGGCAATAAATGCGATTGCATTATTACAGAAGATATTGACGATTTTTATTTTTCTAAAATTGAGGTTTTAAGCAGCGAGCATTTTTTTGAAAAATACCTTAAATAATCATCAACACGGCTAATTAGCTAATTAGCTAATTAAACCTTTTTACCCTATTTTTGCCACCCAAAAAAATAAGTACAAACTGATATGACTAATTTGATTTACGTAATTCCGGCAATGGGTTTGGTTGGCTTGTTATACACATTTTTGAAGTTCGCATGGGTAAGTAAACAGGACGCCGGTAATGAAAAAATGAAAGAGATCAGCACTTACATTGCTGACGGAGCTATGGCTTTTTTGAAAGCAGAATATAAAATCCTTACTTATTTTGTAGTAATAGCTGCGCTGTTGTTAGGGATCATGGGGTTCAGCAGCGCCAACAATCACTGGAGTATTGCCATCGCTTTTATTTGCGGTGGTTTTTTTAGCGCCTCGGCAGGCTTTATCGGGATGAAAGTAGCCACCAAAGCCAATGTGCGTACCGCACAGGCGGCGCGTACCAGTTTATCCAAAGCATTAAAAGTATCTTTTACCGGTGGAAGTGTGATGGGCCTTGGTGTAGCCGGTCTGGCGGTGTTAGGCTTAGGCGGTTTATTTATTATTTTAAAAGCAATCTTCGCTCCCGGGGCAGCGGTTGACAGCCTCGAGATGGAGCGTACCATAGAAATTCTTACAGGGTTTAGCCTTGGTGCAGAAAGTATTGCATTATTTGCCCGTGTAGGTGGTGGCATTTATACAAAAGCTGCCGACGTGGGTGCAGATTTAGTAGGTAAAGTAGAAGCGGGCATCCCTGAAGATGACCCAAGAAATCCCGCAACTATCGCAGATAATGTGGGCGATAATGTAGGCGACGTAGCAGGTATGGGCGCCGATCTTTTTGGCTCTTATGTGGCTACCATATTAGCAACTATGGTGTTGGGAAGAGAAACTTTCTCTGCTGATGCTTTTGGTGGAATGGCTCCCATTTTATTACCCATGCTGATAGCAGCCATGGGAATTATTTTTTCCATGATCGGTACTTTTTTTGTAAAAATTTCTGATAGTGCAGGCACACATACAGCTGTTGTTCAAAAAGCGTTGAACATGGGAAACTGGGGCGCCATCATTCTTACAGCCGTTGCTTCTTATTTCCTGGTAATGTGGCTTATGCCTGATACGGATATGGTATTGAGAAATAATCATTTCACAAAATACGGCGTGTTTGGCGCCATCATCGTCGGCTTGGTAGTGGGTACTTTGATAAGCTTTATTACAGAATATTTTACGGCCATGGGTAAACGCCCGGTTATGTCTATCGTGCGTCAATCTTCAACTGGTCACGCCACCAATATTATAGGCGGGCTTGCCGTAGGAATGGAAAGTACTTTGTTTCCAATTTTAGTATTGGCATCGGGTATATATATGTCGTATTGGTGCGCAGGATTGTATGGAGTCGCTATTGCGGCCGCAGGTATGATGGCTACCACTGCCATGCAATTGGCTATTGATGCTTTCGGTCCTATCGCTGATAATGCAGGCGGCATTGCTGAAATGTGTGAAATGCCAAAAGAGGTACGTGAAAGAACAGATATACTTGATGCTGTAGGAAATACAACGGCTGCAACCGGTAAAGGGTTTGCCATCGCTTCTGCCGCCTTGACTTCTCTTGCTTTATTTGCAGCCTTCGTAGGTATTGCAAAGATTGATGGCATAGATATTTATCGCGCAGACGTATTGGCCGGATTGTTTGTAGGGGCTATGATTCCTTTTATCTTTTCTTCCCTCGCCATTCGTGCCGTGGGCGAAGCAGCTATGGCAATGGTGGAAGAAGTTCGTCGCCAGTTCAGAACCATTCCGGGAATTATGGAAGGAACCGGAAAACCCGAGTATGAAAAATGTGTGGCGATTTCTACCAATGCTTCTATTAAAAAAATGATGCTGCCCGGTGCTATTGCTTTTATTGCTCCTTTGTTAATCGGATTTATTTTTGGACCTGAAGTACTCGGAGGATTTTTAGCAGGTGCTACAGTAAGCGGCGTATTGATGGGAATTTTTCAAAACAATGCCGGTGGTGCCTGGGACAATGCAAAAAAATCTTTTGAGAAGGGTGCTGTGATAAATAATGAAACCCATTACAAGGGTTCCGAACCTCACAAAGCATCTGTAACCGGTGATACTGTGGGCGATCCGTTTAAGGATACTTCAGGCCCAAGTATGAATATTTTAATCAAGCTGATGAGTATTATTTCATTGGTAATAGCACCTACCATCGCCAAAATTCATTATGATAGCATCCAGGAAAACAGGCATTTGAAAATGGAAAATTTATTATTACTTGATAAGGCCTCAGTTGCAGAAAGTGCAAAACAAAATAAAAATGTCTGGACTTTACAAACTGCTGATCAAACGCCGCAGGTTCAGGAAGAAGTAAAAAAGTTTATTGATGTTTTGGAAGCCGACCACCTGATAAAGAAAGAAACTTTTTCTGTTGCGGTTCAGGATAAAGTGCTCTGGATTGATGGTGAAAAACAATCTCCGGAGATCAATCAAAAATACAGGCAATATATTGAAGCCACCGG
>DATCWN010000471.1:0-4305 GCA_036566285.1 Hanamia sp. | reverse complement strand
AAGTTTCGCCTGCTTTATTTTTAGCATGAAGAGTAATTACATAATCACCGGGCTTATTGATTGACCCTGAAATTTTTCCTGTCTTCGCATCTATTTTTATTCCTTTAGGAAGATGGTCAGCAGAAAATACAATTGGCCGTGTGCCCGTAGCCGGAATGGTAAATAATACAGGATGGCCGGGGCGGACTCCGAAAACTTTTGGCCCGTTAATCTGTGGCGCAGGGCCGCTCTTGGGTGTCAGAATATATTTTGATAAAGTATCCTGTGCCTGCAATCCGCCACCAAACGATGAGAATATAAAAAGTACAAAAAGAAATTTTTTCATGATGATGTAGTTTGTAATATTTCGCGGAGGTAATAAATATTAAATCGGTACTCTCCTCCTCATTTGCAATTGAAGAAGAATTACACATAGTTGATTTTGGTTCATTAGCCAACTATTCAACTATTCTGGCATACTGTTCCAAATATTGATTTTTTGTTGGAATATTATGTTCTGTTGTTTCTATACAACAAGTTGATATTTTCAATTTCACAGAACACTTCATTTATAAAATCAATGAAAAAATAAAGCCATGAAACAATTGACTTCTTCCCCAAAAAACTCATCTGACAACAACGACCCGGAAAATGATACTCATTCATTTTCCCGGCGGCAATGGCTGGAACGCATTTCCATCCCGGCGCTCGCTACAATGGGTGCAGGCATCATTGGTACAAAAGCTTTTGCTTCGCCAAAACAACATAAGGAAGAAGATAAATTGTTGGGTGCCCGCGTTTATAATGTAAAAAACTATGGCGCCAAAGGCGATGGAAAAACATTGAACACTAAACCCATACAAGCCGCTATAGATGCCTGTTTTAAGGACAATGGAGGCACCGTTTTGTTTCCTTCCGGAGATTTTCTTTGCGGCACTATCGAATTAAAATCGAATGTAACGCTTCATTTATCAGCACATGGAAAATTATTAGGAAGCCCCAGGAGAGAGGATTACACCGCAGGTAAAGGTGTTCCATCAGGCAATGGAAATATTGTTTTTTTATACGCAGTAAAGGCTGAAAATATTTCTATTGAAGGCACAGGAACCATTGATGGGAACGGCCTGGCTTTTTACAATGGGAAGGGTGACAATACCGGCCCGGGGCAAGGAGGCATTGGTGGAAATTTTGATCGTCCACATTTGATGATCTTTTCTCAATGCAATAATTTCTTCGTGCGTGATGTGTTCCTCACTGCCAGCGCTTACCATTGTTTTCGCATTCTTAAATGCAACCGTGTTCATATTGATAGCGTAAGGATTTACAATCGTGTAAATAAAAATAATGATGGTTTTCATTTCAACGATAGCCAATATGTACACATCACCAATTGTGATGTACAGTGCCAGGATGATGCCTGCGCCTTGTTTGGCAGCAATAAATTTGTTACGGTAACCAATTGTACTTTTAGTACACGCTGGTCTATCTTTCGTTTTGGCGGCGGTGAATCACAGAACATTGCCATATCCAATTGTCTTATTTACGACACGTACGGATGCCCTATAAAAATTAGTTCGGGAAGGGCCAATATCGAAAACCTTACTTTTTCCAACATTGTCATGAGGAATGTTACAGGGCCGATTGGCATTGGATTCAGCGGGTCATCGCGTAATAATTCAAGTAACAACAACCAGCCGGTAACAAAGCCTTTCATCCGCAACATCGCATTCAATGGTATCCGGGCAACTGTGGTTGCTCAGCCCATTGATCATCCGGATATTCATTTTGGCGTAAGCATCAGGGAAGGTGAAAAGAATTCATGCATCACTTTAAATGCAATGGGAGATTACTATTTAGAAAACATCAGCTTTACAGATGTGCATGTGAAGTATGCTGGCGGCGGCACTTCGGAACAGGCTGCTAAAGAAGTACCGGAAATAGCCGCTGAATATTTTGGTGTGTGGGATACAGCTCCCGGTGGACCTCCGGCTTATGGTATGTATGCCAGAAATGTAAAAGGGCTTAGTTTGCAAAATGTGCGTTTTGAATTTGATCAACCTGATGCCCGCCCCGCAATTGTTTTTGATAATGTTCAGGATGCTTCAATAAATAGCTTGAGCGCACAGGGAAACCCGGGCAACGAGCTATTAAGATTTATCAATACAAAAGATGTATTGCTTACGGGAACAAAATTATTAACCAAAGCAAAAGCATTTCTCCAACTGGAAGGTGCAGCAAGTGAAGGTATTATTGTAGATGGCGGCGATTTGAGAAAAGCAGAGAAACCAATTGTATTCACAAAAGGCGCTGCCGAAAAATCATCGGTTGTGCGTTCGTAATTGTTTAGAAGAGATAACCATCAAAATAATGTTTTGTATTTTTCTCTTGTTTTTAAAGGGTAAAAAAAATTCAGTGATGACAATAAATCATCACTGAATACAATTTTTGTACGTTCATCTTTTTCGTCAGGCAAGTTTTACTTTATGGTTCAAAAGCTCCACGTTAAAGTTGATCTTAGCGCCTAAAGCATTAAATACTTTCAAGATGGTTTCAAACCGTGCATTCGTAACACTATTTTCCAATTTGGAAATCTGTGCTTTTTGTACACCTACTAATTGGCCAAGTTGTTCCTGTGTTAAGTTACGCTCTTTCCTTGCCTGCTTTATGGCTTGTCCAAGCAATTCAATTTTTAATTCGTTTTCAAATGCGTCACGCCTTTGAGTTCCACGCTTGCCAATATGCTTGTCAATCATCGTGTCAAGTGAAACGGTTTTTAGTGGCTTATTCATTTTTTTATTTTTTATTTTTCCAGTTCAAATATTGCTTTCTAATATTCTCTGCTTTTTCAATTTCTCTTGTTGGCGTTTTGTTTGTTTTTTTGATAATGCCATGAGTCGCCAGCACTATGCGTTCTTCCTTTTTTGATTTGTCCCAAAATGCAAAAATTCTGTAAGCGGTATTTTTAAAAAGCGTTCTAAATTCCCAAATATTTTCATTAAGTTTTTTGAAAAGTTCCTTGTCGTTAATAAGTTGTGCTTTCTTAATATTGTAGTAAATCTTTTCTCTTGATTTATCGTCCAATCCATTCATAAATTCAACAGCTTCCGGCAAAAGTTCAACGGCAAACTTTTCTTCCATTTTCCTTTTTTGAACAAAGATAATGTTTCCGTATTAAGAAACCATTCCCAATCGAATCTCCTTCTGGTCTTAAACTATTGATTATTGAAGACCCCCTTTGAAGTAACGTAATAATTGGTTCATTGCTGCTACCTTAGCAAAGCCGTAGCACACCAAAGTATTGGAGCATGCCCGTGCAGATCGCCCACATTGCGTTTGCGATCCAAATAATATTGACGATCGTTCTTTTTGTTGGTGCCCTCACATATTTCAGTAACATCGTTATCTGCATTGATGTATTTGATAACACTCAACCAGCCTTTGCGCGCCGCCGGGCCGTAAGTCTTAGCATCCAACCAGCCCTCTTTTACACCGGTAATAAATGCAAAAGTAAACATGCCGCTGCAAGAAGTTTCCTTCCACGATGCAGGGTCATCAATCAATTGTCTCCACATACCATCTTCGGCCTGGTACTTTAATAAAGAGGCCATCATCTTTTTATATCCATCCATAATACGCGGCCGATCCGGATTGTCTTTTGGCAAAGAACGGAGTAGTTCACTCATACCAGCAGCCATCCAGCCATCGCCCCGGCCCCAGAAAAACGGCACATCGGGAGCATGATAAAAAAGCCCGTTGGGACGTTGCAATGAATCCAGGTAAAACACCATTTCCTTTGCGGCCCTGTCAATATATTTCTGGTCGCCGGTGGCCCGATAAGCCTGCGCCTGTACCGCGGTAATCATAAACATATCGTCTATCCATAGACGCGTTTGCCACGTAAGGCCTTTGTTGTAAAAACGATGCGATTCTTCTTTTACTCTCTTACCCTCCGGAGGTCCCCATTGTTTATCCGCAATGTATTTACCGAGATCGAGATATTTAGGTTCTTTTGTTTGAATATATAACTCCAGTGGAACAGCGCCAAACACAGTATAGTCCACATGATCCGGCGTAGGGATTAATGAATCCTGCGAACCAAATAACGGCTCGAAACGTTGAACCAGTTGTGCGGTTAAATTTTTATCATTGGTTTCTTTGGCAAAAGTAAGCGCACCGTACCAGGTACAGGTTTCAGGATAAGTGATTACCCTCGGCGGGGTGGTACGGTTAAAGTTGGAATGAGGCAATGAAACAAACCGTTCGGCAATTCTCTTTCCTATTTGTTGCGGCGTGGCCCCATCCGGAAAGCTTTGCAGGCTGGTGGTT
>DATCWN010000304.1:0-4686 GCA_036566285.1 Hanamia sp. | reverse complement strand
TACATAAGGGTTGGTGGCATCGTTTGCGAGTGAAAGGCCAAAGTTGGTTTCGGCACTTCTGAATTCTCCTTTCTCAAAATATTCTATGCCATAAAATGCATCAAGCCCAGGCGTAAGCATGGCTGTTGCTGCGCCTCCGGTACTACGCGAATGTTTTATTTTTTCAATATAGGAATCAAGTCCTTTTTTTTCTACAGCGGGCGTTTTACGTGGCGCCCCGTTATTTTTAGGTTTTTCGGAAGCGTTAGATATGGGTTCATTGGGCGTCGCTTTTGTTCCCGGCATATCTTTTTGATATCTTTCCTTTAAAGCAGGTATGGCTTTAAAGGCACTGGCCAAATGAATTTGTGCCAGTTTCGCTTTTTCAGCGTCATTTTGTTTCAATAAAGAAACCGCCAATTGATAATTGGCATAAGGATGATCTTTCTCTTTGCGGATGATGCCCTGAAAATACGAGGTAGCACTGCTATAATTGCCCGCGTCGAAATAATCCTGCCCATACAAAAAATCAGAACCGGTACTCAGGAATGCCGTTTCACTACCTCCCGAAGCCTGGGATAGTCTTAATCGGTTGATATAATTATCGAGGCTGTCTGTTTGTGCATTGGCAAGGAATACCGAAAATAGCAATAAGGTTGCTATGATTATTTTTTGAAAAATAAAGTTCATAAACAGTTTAAATAATGGGTTTGGATTTCGAAAATAAGGTATTTACCTGGAATTATAGAAGCGCGAAAAAATAACTTTTGAACCTGGATCTGCGGTCTTAATTACATTCTAACCCAAACACTATAAGGTTTTCCTTCCGCACAAAGCCATCGCCGCAAACCTTATAGGTTTGGCGCGCCTTCACCATTCACCATTCACCATTGCCCATTCACCATTAATGACCAGGTGCCGCCATCGCTTGAAAACCATGCAGCATTTGAAGATATTGCATCGGCGTTTGGCTGGCAAAAAAACGAAACTCGCTGATAAAGTGAGATTGATCATAAAACTCAAACAGCACCACGATTTTCCACCAATCGGTACAGTTGTTTTCTTCAATGTACAGCCTGGCCTGGTTAAACCTCAGGAGGCGTTGGTACATTTTGGGCGTCATGCCGATTTCTGATTTAAAGGACCTTTCTAAGGTTTTGGGACTGGTATTGGTTGCTTTTTGAAGCATTTTTACACTAACCCCCGCAGCATTATTCTTCAAAATAGATACCGACTCCAGGATATGCGGTTTATTCCCTTTTTTTCTACTTGCGGCCTTTCGGCACAAATAGTTATCAATTAGTCGAATGGCTGCCCCATGATCTTCGGATGCAACTAATTGTTCATGCAAATGGTTAATTTCTGTACCAAAAATGGCTTCTGCATCCACAATCTGATCGGTGAAACTATCCAAATCAATACCGGTAAGCCGAAAAACACCGGTTGGTGTAAAGTTTACGGCAATGAGATCCACATTCCGGGAACTGCTAACCAGTGTGCTTGAGGAGATGGCCTGCCCTACAAAATGAACTTTATGCTTTAGGTTGACGGTCTCCTTTTTGACAAAATCAATATCATCAAGTGGACGTAAGTTAAAAATCAAGCCCTGGAATATGGGGGAAAAGTTGGAGAAAACAAAGGAGCCGCTGAGCCGGGCACTTTTTATTCTATAGTGCGTCACTATTCCTTTTAAACTTGAATGTGGCAGTATTTCGGTGTATTTCAAAAAATCTACGTTCATCGGTAGAATACAAAAAAGTGGTTGCTTATTTACCCAAAATCTCTTTCTTCCTCATTGTATTACGCACAAAAAAACCTGTTACTTTTTAGTGAAAATAACAGGTTTTTGTAGAAACTCAAAATAAGGTACTTAATTATAAACAATCGTCAGGGTGAAAGGCCTTCCGGATCCGGTTATTTTAGTAGGGAATTTGGGATTATTATTGTCGTTAAACTCGTAGGTAAAAGTCATATCCAGTAAGGTAGTGCCGGCTTGTTTTGCCACTGTTGTAGTCGGATTGCTTTTTCTGCCAATAACATCCTCAGCGCCCATATTATCCCCCATGGGGATACCTCCTAAAAGTTGGATTTCAGCCCAGCCGGTAACATTGAAGAAAGGTGATTTTTTAGTATCGTAAGATATATTTATTTCAATGTCACCGCTTTTCGCTTTTATCACATTGCCATTGGCATCAAGCTCAAAATTAATTGCCTCTCCGGTAGTTTTCCAGGCATCATTTTCGTATTTGTAATCTACAAGGGTCAGCGCTGTATTGGAGGTATAGGTAAATCTTACCTGGCCTACTGCTTTGCCAGACCGGTATTGGGTTTCGCTACTTAAGCGGTGGGTAATTGCATCATATTCAAAAGCCTTATAGTCATCGTTATTCGATCCATAGTTTATTCTGACAATGTGGTCGCCATCGTAATGATAGGTTTCCGTATTTCCGTTACTACTCTGGATCTTATCTAATTTTTTGCTGTCTGCCTGGTAAGTAATGGTCGTGGTTTCGGTCGGTACGCCTTCGCTAGTCATGATTAACTCAAGCGGCAAGCTGTTGTTCTCATCTTTTACCGGGTCAACAGGTGGTTCTTCAGATTCAATAGAATAACTGATGACAACGGTGAACTTAGTGATTCCATTTTGTTTCCCGTTTATCCTGGTCGGGAATTTTGGATTTTGAGCATCACTAAATTCGTAGGTGAATGCTAAATCCAGTAAAGGAGTAGCCGCCTCGGTTGCCGTTGTTTTGGTGGGGTTATTTCTTCTTGCCACAACATCCTCAAAACCAACATTATCACCCAACGGAATGCCTCCTGTAAAATGGATACCAGACCAACCGGCTACATTCAAAAAGGGAGCATTTTTATCATCGTATGATACGCCTGCCTTAATCTTGCCGCTTTCACCTTTTGTCAAATTGCCTTTCTTATCAAACTCCAGATTAACAGGGTCGCCTTCCTGCTCCCACTTATCGTTTTTATATCTAAATTCAACGATCTGTATCTTGTTGCCTGACGGATAAGTATATTCGGTCTTAGCCACAGGCAGGGAGGCCTGGTAACGTATTTCGCGAAAAAGTGCATTATCCTGATATTCGAATTTTGTATAGTCACTTCCACCCGTACCATAACTAATTTTTTCGATCAGGTCTCCGGTGTAGTGGTATATTTCCACAGCACCATTCGGTCTTGTAATGCGATCTATTTTTTTACTGTTGGCAAGATAGGTAATGGCGTAAGTTTCTGATTGCCCACCTTCATTCGTCATAACCACCTTCATGGGCAATGCATTTCTTTCAGCTTCGGGTGGAGCTTCTACACCTGGTTTTTCAATACCTGGTTCTTCAGGTCCGGGGTTGGGATTGTTTAAGTCTTTTTTACAGGATACCGCTATCGTAACAACAGCAGCAAGGAGTACAGTTAATTTTCTCATCTGTTTTTCTATATGTTAAATGGTTAGTGAAAGCTGATTTCATACAGACCCATGTTGCATACAGAATATACGATTACAAACCATCTTCCGCTCAAATAAGCAGTGACAGTCACCGTGCCTCTATAGGTCTTCATAGTTTGGATCTCTATTTTTCAAAATTAGGAAGCGCTGCACTGCTATTATAGGAAAAAAACGACATTTTGTGAACCTTATAGGTTTGGCGCATTTCAAACCTATAGGCGTTTTCAGCCAGGCTATTGAAGCGCGAGCAAAACCCTATAGCGTTTGTGTGTAAGAGAGATCATTCTATAATCACAGCATTCTTTAGATAAATTGGCTGTGAATGGAACTTTATAAACTCAGCTTCATTGCCAAACCACTCTATAATCTCTTTTCGTTTTAATTTAGTCGGCGATTTAGATAAAATCGCTTTATAAGAAGTCCAGGGCCAGTCAGTAATTTCTTTGCAATAACCATGATGCACTGCATTTTTATGTACATAAAAAATAGTGGCAGAAAGTTGAGAATCCTTCTCAATAGCAACCCTGCGCATATTATCTATAAATAATGCACCCTTCCTGTTTGTTCTTATGTTGAAAGACTTTGTATAACTATTGAGCATATTGCTGAATTGCTTTATTACAAAATCGGGCTGCCATGTTTCATGTTCGACATTTGATTTCTTTACGGCTTTATATAATGGCAGCAAATGATCGTAAGGTTTTATATCAACGATTGCATGAAAATGATTTGGTAAAAGATTGAAAGCATATACATCCGCAATCGGGGAAATGTACAAATCAAAACGCCTCAAAAAGAATTTATAATTTTCAGGAGTAAGGAATAATTTTTCATTACCGATTGCACGGCTGAAAATATGATAAGTAGTTTCTGCTAACAAAGGCTGATGATAATCCATAGTGAAAAGATATAGAATAAAATAATTACTCCCAAACCTATAGGCATTTTCAGCAGAGCCTTGAAGCGCTGGCAAAACCCTATAGCGTTTGAAAGGAAGAAGGAAGCTACCCCAATCCTCAAACACTATAAGGTTTTCCTTCCGCACAAAACCTTCACCGCAAACCTTATAGGTTTGGCGTCTTTCAAACCTATAGGCGTTTTCAGCCAAGCCCTGAAGCGCGAGCAAAACCCTATAGCGTTTGAAAGGAAGAAGGACTCTCCCAAATCAAACGCTATAAGGTTTTCCTTCCGCACAAAGCCTTCGCCGCAAACCTTATAGGTTTGGCGCCTTTCAAACCTATAGGCGTTTT
>DATCWN010000316.1:0-3008 GCA_036566285.1 Hanamia sp. | reverse complement strand
GGTTGATGCTGTATTATTTGTTATCGTTTCTATCCCATCTACAGTTAATGTATTTTGTAAATTGGTAGCGCCTTTAATAGTAACATCCCCATTCGCCAAAATCCTTAATCTTTCAACATTATTGGTAACAAGAACAAGATCTGCAAGATCGGTGGTACCCAGTTTATCAGTTAAAGGATCAGAATAGGAATTGCCTTTTAGTGACCAATTAGATGAAGGAACGGCATCAGATGGTAGTCCGGGTTTCATACTGTTTGAACTCTTATCAACCAGCCTTGAGGCTGTTTCAGCATGAAAGGCATAAGGCACAGCCAGGAGCTTACTATTACTGATCGTTACAAAATCAGCTTTGCCATGATCTTTAATAGCTACCTGCATCCATATATCTTCTGTGCTCCAGGGAATGCTGCTAAAACTGCCTTTTTCAACTTCACCTTCCCCGATAGTGAGCGTGAACAATCCCAATTGATTGGTAGTTACGTTATGTATTTCACTATAATAGATCGTAGAAGAGCTTCCCTGCCCGGTAACTAAATTTATTTTTAAAGATATTGGCTGGTTGGCAATCACATTACCTGTAATGTTTCGCGCTACAGCCTGGTATTTCATTCCCTGTGGCACGTGCTGTGCAAAAGAAATTAGGATACCAAAGGATAAAATAGTAAGCAGTAAGATTTTTTTCATGTTAATTTATTTGGTTGTGTGCTTATGTGGTTTTTAATTATAATTTTATTATTTGGAATGATTGTATTACATGGCTGGAAGCCGCCTCTCTTACAGTTAGTATATAAGTTCCCTTGGCGAGCCCATTAAAATTTATTTGCAAATAGCCTGCTACCGAATTTACTTTTCGCTGGATCAATGTTTTTCCCTGGATATCTGCTACCGATACAGATACCATTATATCCTTTAGGGAATTTATACTAAAATTTAAAATAGACTGAACAGGGTTTGGTGCCACCAAAATCTTATAGAGGCTTTTATCCGGGCTGAGCGCAATTGATGGCCTGATAATTAAAAAGGGTTGATTAAAACCCTGTGTGTACATTTTATCCGCCTTAAAAACGGTTTCAACAGCAAATTCGCCCAAGGTCCAATCTAAGGAAACCGTTGATGTTTTTGCCGATCCACCCCCGGAAGCAAGAACAGAAGGCTCGATCGTTTGGGCTTTTATTGAAACAGCACAAAAAAGCATAAGAACAGTAAAGAAACTTTTTCTCATAAGAAAAATTAAGTTAATAATAAGTAAGATGCCGAAAAGGATAAGTAGGTTCTAAAACAGGTATTGATTAAAGCAGGATAAATGCTTTAAATTTACTATGGGGGAGTTTTTAAAGTGCAAGATTAATAACAAAAATTTAGAATTGCAAGTTTTTTTAAAAAAAAGCAATAATTTATTTCCCGCTTATCGTCAAGCTTTTATCCTAAAAACTTATGTAAGAGCCTTTTTTATTCTACGAATTTTTGCAATTAAAATACCTCATCCCCGTGCTTACGATATAGGATACATCAGCATCAATGAAAAGTTTGAGATTCTTTTATCGAGTGAATTAAAAAAGAAAAATAAAGAAGATTTTCATTCTAAATATTTTGCGCGATTGAATCGGGCGAAAATTATTTTACCTAAAAAAATATTACCCTAAAAAAGAGTTTTTGCAATATCATTTGGATGAAGTTTTCAAAGGATAAGCGGTCGGTACGCCTGGCGTCAGACCGCGGGTGTCAATGGTCAGATCGGGAAAAGATAACCGCGGTGCTGACCTGCGGTGCTGACCGCTACTTTCTTTTTGATGTAAGAAATTCTTCTTCTTCTTCTTCTTCAAAGAAAATAAAATTGGCAACCAGGATTGAGGCATTGCATTTAAAATTAATTTCGTTTTTTCTAATCAAAATTGTGATTTGCTTTCAAGTCTTTCTATACTTGCATCCAAGTCTGCTCTGCATGAAGGTCGACTCCACGTCATCGTTTCGGAAAACCGGAACTTAGTACAACGGTGGACTTATTTTATTTTCTGCCGTGTGGGTTTGTAAACCTATTTCAGGACAAGACATAATTATCCATAAACTATTAATTTTGCCCCATTACTGCTAAATTATTTTATCATCACTCAGTTTTAATATATGGGATCAACACTCATCCTGATTCAATGTCCGGATAAAATGGGACTGGTATCACAGATAGCCCGGATCATAGTAGCGCATAATTTGAACATTGACTCTATGCAGGAATTTGTGGAGGTAGGCGAATTACTTTTTTTCGCTCGTTTTGAATGCAGTGGGCCAGGTACTGACACCGAACAACTCCGCAATGAACTGCTGCAACAACTACCTGAGCAGTCAAGAGTAACCGTAAATCCGCCAAGCCCTAAAAAACTGGCGGTACTTGTAACCAAAGAGTACCATTGCCTTGGTGATATACTTGTCCGTAACTTTTTCCAAACAAAAGATACCCGGGTCTGTTGCGTATTGGGCAATCATGAGGATCTGAAACCGTTTACAGAAGGCTTTTCAGTTCCCTTCCATCATGTTTCCAATAAGGAGAAATCTAAAGAAAGTTTTGAAAAGGAAATATTGCAAATACTGGCCGCTTATCAGCCTGATTACCTTGTACTTGCCAAATTCATGCAAATACTTTCCCCGGATTTTGTGGCTCAATACCCCAACCGTATCATTAATATCCATCACTCTTTTCTTCCCGCTTTTGCAGGTGCGCGGCCTTACCGACAGGCCTTCATCCGCGGGGTGAAGCTCATTGGCGCCACTGCGCATTTCGTTACCGAGAGCCTCGACAATGGCCCCATAATTACCCAAAGAACAATTACCATAGACCACACTTACACAATTGATGAAATAGTAAAAGCCGGCCAGGAAGTGGAGAAGACTGTGCTGAATAAAGCCATTGGATTGGTGTGTCACGACCAGGTTTTTACCAGCGGCAATAAAACCATAGTTTTTGAATAGTAGAGACGTGATGCATCACGTTTTCCCAGGCCGTGTCTCTACCTCCC
>DATCWN010000234.1:0-10168 GCA_036566285.1 Hanamia sp. | reverse complement strand
GCGGCGCTCAATGGGATTCTAATTTTAAAATATTCGGGCAGCCATTTGATACCAAATTAGTATATACATTTCATAAGTACTGGACAGAAACTACGAAAGCTGTGATACAGGAATACATTGACTTTCGGGAAAAATATAATGTGCCCATCTATTGTGGCGAAACTGGTGAAAACACAGATGAATGGATAATGGAGTTTCGGAAAACGCTGGAAGAAAATAATATTGGCTGGCATTTTTGGCCTTACAAAAAATTAGACAATCCGCGCGGATTTGTAACCTTTAAAGTCCCTGAATATTATGAACAGGTAATTGCTTACGCGGATTCGCCGAAAAATAACTTTGCAGATATAAGAAGGCTGAGGCCAAAGAATATGGATGAAATAAAAAAAGCGTTAGATGGTTTTCTATTAAATGCTCAATTTAAAAATTGTGTAAAAAATAAAGGCTACATCAGTGCTTTAGGATTAAAGCCTGAATAAAGCCGGATTTATAATTGGCATCATTATTTATTATTTTCTTTTTTAAAACTTTTTTAAAAAATGAAAACTAAGCCTTATAAAAAACCGGTAAATGAAACTGATAATTCTGATAAAAAAGAAGATGCAGAACACGTAAAAGAAGCGTTTGAGCAGGCAGAAAAAGACATTGAAAAAGATGCTACCCTCAAGCCAGATGAAGACCGCGACCTTGATGAAGGCGAACTGGCAAAAAAAGAAGGACATCCATAATCAGTGCATCAAAGGAATCCATCGTTATGTATATTCGTCATTTCTTTTTATAAAAAATGAAAGCCCTAAGAGAATGTATCTGCCTTCGTAAATTTGTTCTTTTCTAAAACAAAAAAAGTTACTACAGCCGGGCTTTAATATTTTTTCATGAAACTACCTTCTTCACTCAGGGCGTTGAATTATAGAAATTTCAGGCTGTTCATGGGTGGGCAATCTATATCGCTGGTGGGCACCTGGATGCAAAGAATCGCTGTAAGCTGGTTGATATATGAGCTGACGCATTCCGCATTCATGTTGGGTTTGGTAGCTTTTGCGGGGCAAATCCCAATGTTGCTATTATCTCCTTATGCAGGCGCGTATGTAGATCGCCATAGCCGTTATAAAACTTTACTTGCCACACAGGTTGCTTCAATGATACAGGCAGGGCTTCTTGCTTTGGTAGTGCTCACTGGACATTATAATGTAACGGTTATAATTTTATTAAGCATTATGCTGGGCGTCATTAATGCGTTTGATACGCCTTCACGCCAATCACTGATGATTGTAATGGTTAATGAAAAAAAGGATTTGCAAAATGCCATCGCACTCAATTCTTCTATGGTTACTCTGGCAAGGCTGGTAGGGCCGGCGGTGGCCGGTATTTTATTAAGTACGGTGGGAGAAGGTATTTGTTTTCTCATCAATTTTTTAAGTTTCATAGCCGTAATATCTTCCTTGCTTTTAATGAAAATTACTATACCAAGACGTAAGAAAAATGAGGAGCCTATCTGGATGAATTTGAAACAAGGCTATAACTATTTAAGACGAAGCCCTGCTTTAAAATCAGTAATTCTTATGATGGCATTGGTAAGCTTACTAATAACGCCTTACTCAACTTTATTCCCAATTTATGCCAAAGAAATTTTCAATGGTGATGTTACTACGTTTAGCTGGCTTAGTAGTATTTCCGGGCTGGGCGCTTTAATAGGCGCCGGTTATCTCGCCACTTTAAAAACGGCAAAAAAATTATTGAAGATTATTGTGATTGCGGGGCTTTTACTTTCTGCCAACCTGGTTCTCTTTTCTTATACCTTGAATTTTCCGTTGGCGTTGCTTTTTCTTATGATTGCTGAAAGCGGTTTGCTCACCATAATTTCCGCAAGCAACACGTACATACAAACTCATGTGGAGGAGCACATGCGGGGTCGCGTGATAAGTTATTTTGTGATGGCTTTTTCGGGCATGCAACCTATCGGCAGTCTTATAATAGGATCGCTGGCTCATATAACCAATGCGCCGCTTACCGTACTTCTTGAAGGGATTGCGGGAATTATCATCATCGTATTATTTATTCCGGCTTTTAAAAAAACAAATGAACGCGAAGAAAGAAAGGAGAAGAGATTAAGAGTGATTAAAATGTAAATTATATGAAAAAGAGAAAAGTTGAATAGTTTACGACTTATTCCTTGATTGCCTATTTTTCCTACCTTAGTAACATGAATTGGCAGGAATACATAGTATCCAACGACGAAGTACTTTTAGGCAAACCAACTATTAAAGGCACACGCCTTTCGGTTGAACATATTCTTAGCCTCTTTGCGCAGGGATGGAATGAACAGCAGGTTTTAGAAAATTATCCCAGGCTCACCCGGGAAGATATTAAAGCGGTATTTGCTTACTTGTATGAATGTATGCAGGACGGAATGTTTATTGGCCCAAATAAAAAGATTGCCTAGTGAAATTATTAGCCAATGAGAATTTTCCAAGAGCAAGTGTCCTAATACTACGAAGATTGGGTTATGACATTACTTCTATTGGGGAAGACAATCCGAGTATTAGCGATCGTTCAGTAATGGAAATCGCAGAGGCAGAACAAAGAATAATTCTCACGTTTGACAGGGATTACGGAGAACTGATTTATAAATACGATTACAAACCTTCTCAGGGGGTAGTTTATTTACGTCTTAATAATTATACTCCTGAAGAACCTGCAAAACATGTTCATGAATTATTAACAGTTTTACAAATTGAAACAGAAAGAAGTCTTACGGTGTATGATGGAACCAATATCAGGCAAAGGAAATATTGAGATATAATACTAAAGGCTTTGTGAATCTTCGGCCTTGCAATCGCTAAACATCAATATTCAATTACCCAAACACCATTTCCGTTTGAACACCAATCTGCCTTTTTAAAACCACTTTAAAATCCGGCGCATCTCCAATTTCATATACTGCCGTTTCTTCATCTCTTGATGCCACAATTATTTTTACATTATCAGCATGAGCATCAAATAATTTTTGAACAAGATCTGGCCTGTTATTATTTTTTGAAAGATGAGATAAAAAAAGATGACTCATAAAAGAAGGCTTGTGAGCTTTGAAAAGTGCCAATGCCTGTTTGTTGGAAAGATGACCGTTGCCTCCGCTGATTCGTTTTTTTAAATGATAAGGATAATTGCCGTTTTCCAACATCTCTTCATCGTAGTTGGCTTCGAGAAAAGCCGCATGACATTTTTTAAAATGATAAATCAGATTTTCGCATGGTGCGCCGATGTCAGTAAATACACCCACATTTATATCATCACATGAAACGGTAAAACTGTATGGATCGCAGGCGTCATGCGGTTTGGGAAAAGCGGTTATTACAAGGTCACCAAGTTTTACGGGTTCATCCGGCTTGAAATTTATTATTAAACTTTCCTCAGGAAAAATTCCTCCGCGTTTCAAAGTGGCGGCAGTTATATAAACCGGTAAATGGTATTTTTTTGATAAAACAGGAATGCCTTTGATATGATCTGAATGCTCATGCGAGACAAAAATGGCTTTTACTTTTTGCATGCTCAAATTCAGGCGACGCATACGTTTCTCAATTTCCCTGCACGATATGCCCGCATCCACAAGGATGGCTTCGTTGCCGTTTCCAACATAATAACAATTGCCGTTACTTCCCGAATTTAACGATGTAATAAATAAAGACATTGCTGCAAAGGAAACAGATTTTCAGCAAATAAAATTCGGAGAAAGAATTACTTTTTTTAAAGTAACAAAGACTCTGGGTAAAACAATTTGAAAATGATTTCTATAAATACATGAATACTTAAAATGATTTAATTTTATGAAAATAAAAAGCCAATTATGCCGGCAATTCCTAAAATATTTATTTCTGAAGAAGCCTATCTGGAAGAAGAAAGAAAAGCTTTGAATAAAAGTGAATATTATAAAGGGGAAATATTCGCAATGGCAGGAGCTACAAAGGCTCATAATAGAATAGTGGCCTCTATCATTTCTGCAATTGGCCAATATCTCAAGGGAAAAGATTGCCATTATTATCCAAGTGACCTACGAGTTTATAATAGCGCAAATGGCTTATACACTTATCCCGATGTAACAATCGTTTGTGGTAAAGAAGAATATTTGGATGAAGAACTTGATACGCTCCTGAATCCAACTGTCTTAATTGAAGTACTTTCAGCATCTACAGAAAATTATGACAGAGGAACAAAATTTAAATTATACCGCACCATTTCCTCTCTTAAAAATTATATTTTAGTAAGCAGCACGGAATATGCGGCAGAAATTTTTACACGAAAAGAAGATAATGAATGGATATTAAATACTACCAAAGAAAAGGATGACCGTATTCATATCAGTTCTATAGATTACGATCTTTCTTTGGCAGACATATATGCCCAGGTAGATGATTTGATTCCTGAATCGTAAAAATTATTTTAGCAGATAGATTTCATTCTTTTTCAAATAAAAAATGTATCAACCTTTTTAAATAATATTTATGAAATACAAATTACTTTCAATAAGCTTGCTGGCATTGCTTTTTAGCATCTCCTGCAATAATTCTCAAAGCAACAAAAACGAAACAATGAACATGAAAGATTCACTTGCTGAAAATACGACTTCAAACATAAAAATGGATTCTGTAAACATGATGGTTAATGGCAAAAATTATATTGGGTGGGTTGCTTACGATGAAAACGTAAAAGAAAAACGCCCGGCTATATTGGTTATTCCCGAGTGGTGGGGATTAAATGATTACACAAAAAGCAGGGCAAAACAATTGGCAGAGCTTGGCTACATTGCCATGGCGGTGGATATGTATGGTGATGGAAAATTAGGAACCGATCCGAAGGAAGCTCAGCAATTAGTAAGACCATATGATAAAGAACCCGTTTTGGCCAAAACTCATATTGATGTAGCCATTGAAAAAATAAAAACGCTTCCTCAAACGGATACTTCCAAAATAGCTGCGATTGGTTATTGCTTCGGCGGGTCTGTGGTTTTGAACGCTGCAAAATTAGGTGCCGGTTTAAAAGGTGTTGTTAGTTTTCATGGCGGCCTTGGTGGAGTAGTGCCCAACAAAGATTTATTGAAAGCGAAAATCCTGGTATGCCACGGCGGCGCCGATGAATTTGAAAACCCCAACGTGGCCGAATTTAAAAAGCAAATGGATTCTGTGGGCGCTGATTATACTTTTAAAATCTATCCCAATGCTACGCATGCATTCAGCAACCCGGCTGCTACCGAAACCGGAAAGAAATTCAACATGCCTATTGCTTACAATGCCGCTGCAGACAGCGCTTCTTGGAATGATATGAAAGCCTTTTTTAAGAAAATATTTTAAAAGAAATTTTTTGGATAAAAAAAGTAGTCTCATAAGCTAATCCTCCAGGTTAACATTCACCCGCAATGCTTTCAACCCACTCAGTCCCTGCATTTCTTCCAGGTCACATTTTTCTATTCCCGGCTGCAGCAGTCCTTTACTTTGTAGAAAGAGAATATATTCTTCCAATTCCTGAGCTTCCTTCTGGCTACAATAAACCATCGCGATTTTGCCAGGTTGGGTAAGGCGTTCCCGTGATTCTTTTATGATTGCCTTATCTATCCTTTTTTTCATAACCTCGTAACGGATATTATAAGAACCTTCTACATCAAATCGTCTTTCATCTTTTCTAAAACTGATGGATATGGACTGATTATGAACCAGTATAAGTTGGGTAGTCTCTAAGGGCACCTTAAGGAGGGGTAATAACTTAAAAGTAATTTTTGCAATTTCCGCCATGGATTGCAATTGCCATAGCCGGATATTTTTAAGATACATCTGATCAAATGGGTGCCGGGGCGCCATTGACTGGCCAATATAAATATTATATTCTACTCCATCGGTGCGGTATTTTTCAAAATAATGCGGATAGGATTTTTGTAAGATATCTTCATGTTCCTGGAGATATTGAAGTAAAGCCTGGTTAATAGTTGCCAGGGTATCTTCATATTCGTTCCGAAAATGGTACAGCGGTCCTGAACAATTTCTTTCGAGATTAAAATAGTTCTCTGTTATGGGTATGGCATTAGGATTACTCTTTCCCAAATGACTCAATACCGGCTCCACTTCATTTATCAAAAATTCATTAATACGCAACTCATCGTCAGGAAATAAGCCATTTTCGAGGGCTTGCAAAAAATTCCTGTTTTTAAATTTCAAACCTTCCAGAAAATTAAGCTGCGATAGTGATTGTAATTCAGAAAGAGTTTTATCTATCAGGTATAAATGTTCTTTGAAATCTTTTTGTAAGGCCTTGATTCTTTCCATTGAGGAATTCCGGATATCAATGGCGCCATAAAGAGGATAGACGTCTTCAAATATAATTTTCCTGGTTTCATTAGCTGACTCATTTTGTTTAAAATATTCCCAGGCTGCTTCTGAAAATTTCCATTCTACCGATGGCTGCAGCGCCGTAAACTTTTCCTTCACCAACAATTCCATTTTATTATTAAACGCATCCCTGCATTTGAGCATGGCAAAAGACAATAAGGGTATTGCCGGCTCAAGCCTTGTCATCACTTCATGAGTAAATAAATTAGGCACGGTAGAGGAAAGCTCCAGCATACCCAGTACTCCATCACTGTTTTGCATGGGATAAAAAATATAACTCCGGGTTCCTCTTTCAAACAATGGCCTGATTAAGGGCACATCTGTCAGCAGGGATTCATCCACATAAGTTACCGCCATGGGCCCTAAATTTTCTTTTAGAAAGTTGAGGAAATTATTAAAAGCAGTAAGACTATTTTCATCATTTCCGTGCCAATATTTACCAAGCAAACTATGGCTTGTAAATGCTTCATTGAGTATATAACTGTCATTAATTTTCACAAACGGCATTAAGCCTACTTCTACATCATTTACTCCTACTAAAGCCTGGATGGCTCCCTTAATTTCATCAAGACTTTCAAAACAATCACCCGGCCGGAGTAATATTTTTCTTATCCTGTCAAGAGACTCAGTCATAGTTACATCCTCCGCCACCCACACAGCAAAACCTTCCACCTCAAACAATTCCAGGGGCATTTTTTTTAATTGCTGTTCCAGGTCGAGGATGCGAAAAGTATTTAAACATACCGCACAATCCTGTATCACCGGGAGTTTGCCTTTAAGATGCATGTCTATAAAACGCCGGTCGTAACGCATTTTAAAATATCGCTTCATACCGGTACTGCTATCGGTTACAGGGTAAACCAGGTCGGGAGTTTCATTGAGTTTTATTCCATAGTATTTTTCCAAAGCCTGGTCGTATATCATGGAACATTGTACCTCCTTCAGATACGCTTCAGACATTTCTTCCGGCAATTTTAAATAGCTTCCATCTTCGTTTATAAATAGCTTTCTGAATGGTTCTGAATAAGAAAATATATTGAACCGGTACGGGGCCGAAAGCGTAAAATTATTTTTCACCTCATCACTCACTACTGGGAAAATAACAGTGGTAAGCAGTTCCAGGAGATCTTCATGATTGCTCAGAAGTTGAACATCTTTTATTCGTTGTAAAAGTTCAGGCGCTGCTTCAAATTTCTTAATAAGATAATGATAAAAATTCGCTCTGGTTCCTGAAGTAACGGCCAGTTTTTCTTTTAAATATTCAACGAAAGGAAGAAAGGATATATGACTATTAACTGCGGGGATTTTATTGATGATGTCATTATCCCCGGAAAGCATTCTTACTGCCTTATGCGGTTTCAATGCAGGTATAATTTCTTCGATCATCGTGCAGGATTTAAACGTTAAAAAATCCTACCCTTAACGGGAGTGTAAAGTTAAAAAAAGAACCAAAATTTATAGGAGTATTTGAGAAAAAGTTCTTCACTTGTTTGAGCATTTTCTGCAAATAATTAATGTGTATATATTCTTTGCTATGAAAAGAATATCCAAAGCTGCATATGCTTTTCACGAATCGGGGAGCCACTGAAATCGCAATAAATTTTACATATCCATTGCCAGCAATGCCGTTGCAGACAGCGCTTCGTAGAATGATATGAAAGTGTTTTTTTAGAAGATGATTCCTATTTTGCAATAGAAGCATATTTTATATTCAGTACAGGTCATTGAGAATTACACAAAATATTCAGGATTAAAATAAAAATAAAATATTACCATTATTTTATTTCCTTTGTGATACCAGGCTAATAACATCTTTTTATGAGACTTCATTTCCAGGTTATACTTCTTTCTATAAAGCGAACTTTTGTTCCTGCCTTGTTTTTTATTTTTGCAAATTCCTGTCCGGCTTTGGCGCAGGAGAAAGTATTTATGCCCGCCAATGAAAGTGCGGCGCTGCGCCAATCAATTTCCACATCCATGGAAAAGCAATATCAATTGGACATTGCCAGCCTTCCTTCTGAAAATAAAAAAGATCTTTTAAAAATATACAAACAACGTTGGGATAACATACAGCAGAAGTTTGATAAAAATGAAATTTATACCAACCTGCAGGCGCAGCAATATCTTGATGCGCTGGTCGCAGAAATTGTGAAGGCAAATCCTTTACTACAAAACAAATCATTTAAATGTTATTTCTCAAGATCCGGAATTCCAAATGCAGAGTATCTCGGTGAAGGGCTCATCCTTTTTAACATGGGCTTGTTCAGCAGGCTAAAAAATGAAAGCCAGGCAGCATTTGTTTTGTGCCACGAGCTTTCACATTTTTATTTAAAACATAGTGAAAACAGCATACAGAAATATGTATCCACTATTAATTCTAAAGAAGTTCAGAAACAACTCAGAGACATAAAGAAATCCGAATACGGAAAACGTGAAGAACTGGAAAAGCTTCTCAAAGGAGTAACGTTTGACAGCCGTCGTCATGGACGCGATCATGAGAGCGGTGCGGATTCTATGGCAACAGAATTTATGCGCAACACCCGCTTTGATATAGCAGAGTCTCTCAGCACGCTTGCACTCCTCGATTCTATAGATACAGACACTTTGAAAACAGATGTCGCCCTGCAAAAGATGTTCAATTTTAAAGAATATCCTTTTCAGAAAAAATGGATAGCAAAAGAAGAGGGATTATTAGGCGGCCACGCAAAACTGACGCAAGATGAAAGTATAGCCGATTCGCTAAAGACACATCCCGATTGCAAGAAGAGAATACAGATTCTTGAGCCAATGGTATTGAAATATCGTATTGCCAGCTCATTAAAAAATCCTGTAAACCCGGAAAAATTTAAAGCACTTGCCAATACGTTTCGGTACGAAGTAATAGAATATGCTTTCGCTTCAGATAATTACACAAAAAGCCTGCAGTACACATTGGAGTTATTACAAAGCAATTTTTCCGACCCTTATCTTATCACGCAGGTTGGAAAAATATTTAATAGTTTGTATGATGCCCAAAAAAATCATAAACTAAGCAAAGTGACCGAATTGCCAGCGCCGTTTTTCGAACCCAATTATAATTTGTTATTACAATTTGTTCAAAATCTTTTCAGAGAAGATTATGCAGCAATCAGCTATCATTTTTTAAACCAATATGCTTCTCAAATAGAAAACTATCCGCCGTTTAAAAGCGCCTATCAAACAAGTATTCAAATATCCAAACAATAAAATTTTGTTTACAAACACATTCAACATAAAAAAAATAAAATGAAAAAGAATCTTTCACTTACCAGTGTCTTATTGTTTTTTACAGTCTGTTTTTTACAGGCACAAAATAAATTAAGTGTCGATAAGGTATATTCAACCTATCTCCGCAACAGTGGTACCATCATGGAAAGCAACCAGATAAAAGGATATTTTTTCCTTTATCAAAGTGATAAAATTGATAAGCATACCAATGAATATACTTTGCAGATTCTTGACCAGAATTTGAATAAAGTAAAAGAAATAAAGTTTGAAGACACGAAAAAGTTAAGCCTTCTTGAGGCTTCTTATAATACCAACAGCCTCGCTTTTCTTTTTAAAAACGCGGAAGAAAAAACGATGGACATGAAGATTTATAACATGGATGGCAAGTTGAAATTTTCATACAGCAATGAGTATGATAAAAAAACAGACGACTTAATGAAGAGGTATGAAACCTTGCATACGGATGAAGGAACCAATCAAAACGTTTTTGATCTGGGAGATCAGGGATATGCATCTGTACTTCCATTGCGTGATGGTAAACTACGTAC
>DATCWN010000204.1:0-4742 GCA_036566285.1 Hanamia sp. | reverse complement strand
TTTTTAACGGCTTCATTTTCTGAATTAAAGAAAACTCTGTTCTCCCGTTTCATTCGTTTACCTGATTTACATTGTAGTGTTCCGTATATTTTTAATTTTCTGTTTCCACCAAAACAAATCTCTTTTCGCTTGATTTTACTTTTTAAATCACTTTCGGTTATGTCAAAATGTTTTATCATTATCTAAGTCAACGCATCGTGAAAATAATTTCTGCAAATGATTTTATATTGAGTTTCATCCTGCATCTAATTGTTCTTTTGTCTTTCCACTGCATCAGCCATTAACTTTGAACTTAACTCATTACCTGGTCTCAATCCTTTGTTGATATTTTTAAAATGATATCAGTAAGTTTATCAGGCATACTAAAAAATGGTGAGTGGCCTGATGGTAATTTATATACTTCCAGGCAGGGCATTTCAGCCAACATTTTCTCCTGTAACCAGGGTGTGATGGCCCTGTCTTCGGTACACTCTATATAGTATCGTGGCACACTTCCATAATTTGCATCAGTGAGTTTTAATTTAGCCTTTGCAGATTCTGTAGATTCAGGGAGCAAAATAATTTTAGCCATTTGTGTAATATCATCGGGGCAATCATGATACAAACCTTCTTTATAAATTTCAGGTTGTAACATAGATGAGATGGTTCCATTATAAGTGATATGTGGCCCTAAAACTTCTTTTTCATCCAAAGCAAAATAATCTTTGGCACATTTGCCATTTGCTACAAGCACTGCAGCTACGTAAATTAATTTTTCAATTTTATGGGGCCGCAATTCTGCCAACTGTGAATTTATAATGCCATTCTTACTATGAGCTACCAATATTAATTTTCCGGGTATGCTGTCAATAAGCCTGCACAATTTTTGAATGGTTGAATCAAACCTAACATTTTCAATTGGTGTTTTGTCCCTGCCCATGCCAGGTAAGTCAATGGAATAAACGGTATGTCCTTCTTTTTCCAACAAGGGAGTTACCTTATACCAGTTCCAGGCACTATGCCACGAGCCGTGAATGAGAATAAATGTTTTCTTTTCATTTTTGTTTTGAGCATTCATTTGAAACGGGTTAACAAGTGATGTAATAATTAGCAACCCAAGGTTTGTAATGAGGCTTTTTAGCTTATTCATTTTGATTTAAGTTTTTAGATACAAAAGTCAAAATGCTTTTGCAGCATTACAACCCGAAACTTGCTGACTTAAAATTCTGAATGGACTTTAGTTCCTTCCCAGCCAATAATTGCTGTCTTCCTGGTATTTCCCCACATATAACCGCCAAATACTCCGGTAGATTGAATCACACGATGGCAAGGAATTAAGAAAGCAACGGGATTGCTGCCAATGGCGGTGCCCACTGCTCTTGAAGCATTTGGGTTTTCAATTTTATTAGCAATGGCCCGGTAAGTTGTAAGCTGTCCCAACGGAATTTTTAAAAGTATTTGCCACACTTTAAGTTGAAAATGGGTTCCTTTTAAGTGTAGTTTTATTTGGTTCAATTTTGTCCAGTCGTGCGTAAAAATATAAAGTGCATTTTGCTGAATTAAATCAACTATTTGCCTGAAATGGGCATTGGGAAAATGGTTTTGCATCGCTGAAAATGCAGTAGCTTCATTATCTGCAAATGCCATATAGCAAATCCCTTTTTTTGTCGATGCTACTAAAATTTTTCCAAATGGGCTTTCTGCAAAACTGTAATTAATAGCCAGGTCTTTACCGCCATTTTTGTATTCTGCAGGCGTCATTCCTTCTATGTTGATAAACAAGTCGTGTAGCCGGGCTGTTCCTGAAAGCCCTGTTTCATAAGCAGTTTCAAAAAGTGTTGCCTGGTTTTCTTTTAATAAGGTTTTGGCATATTCTACGGTTGTAAATTGTAGAAATTTCTTTGGACTCGTGCCGGCCCATTCACTAAAGAGACGTTGAAAATGAAATGGACTTAGGTTGATTTTCTTTGCAACTTCGTCAAGATTGGGTTGCTCTTTAAAGTTTGTTTTGATATACTCAATTGCTTCTGCAATTCGCTTATAATTGATATTTTGTTGTTCGGTCATTGCATTCAGATTTTATAATGCAAAGATCAAAAGAAGTTTGTCGTTATAAAATCCGAAACTTGCTAATGTTCAAACCGGGTAATGAATAAGGTTTTATGATATAGCAGGAATAAACCAGATAAACCCTAATCAGTTGCCACATCTTTTTGCCTTATAAAACTTCCTGTTAACGCCGCAAAACCAGCTACCAAAGCGCCTATCAGTGCAGTCATTAAGATCAATAAAAACGGGCTGTCGTTTTTTAAAATCAATAATGAAACACGATGCGCCAGAATGTTCTCATTGGCTGAACTTATCCAGAAGCTTAGACCGCCCCACAATAAAAAGAGCGCTGCAAACCCGGAGAGGAAAGATGCTAAAGGACTTTGCGGAATGAGCGCGGAAACTATAAAAGCCACAAACGCAATACTCCACCACGGAAAATATAAACACGCGCAAAAACTCAGAAGTATGATGAGGATGGTAGTGATGGTAAATTTCATGGTTTTGTTTTGTTGGTTTATTGGGTTAATTAGTTAATTAGTTTATTGGTTAATTGGTTTATTAGTTTAGAAGGTTTAAATGGTTTAGTATGTTTATTGGTTTTAAACGCCCTTATAAACTTCCTTATTCTCCTTCTCCTTCATAGGAGTCCTTTGGACATGGGTTAGGGGTTCTTTGTTCCTTCTTCGGGGGTTAGGGGGCTAAAACTCATCCTCCATTTCACCCTATCATTATTTGCATCGGAAGCTTTCATTACCCAAAGCAAATAATATTTTCCCTGCACCCAGGTGTCCACAAAATTATCATAGTATTTACTTCCCGGGTTGCCACTTTGTCCGCCGGGATACACGCCGTACGCCTCAGTTTCAGGCGTTAAGGAAACAATCATCCGCCAGCTTGGGCCATGTTGTGCTTTAGCAGCATTGATGGAATGTGTGCCACCACCTATAGGCAAATGCAATCTGCTAAACACATCAAGGCGCGCCAGGTGCAACACTTTGGTATCTTTAAATTTCGACCATTCTAAACTGCCGTTTGCCTCTGCTTTCTTAAGTACCGGTACCGCTTTTTTAAATGCCGCCGTTACATTATCCTCAAGGGTTTCCTTTTGCGGAGTATTGATGTCATCCAAATATTTGAAGGAAGGATATTTATTGATATCATCGAGTAAAGTGCTTTCATGCGGCAAAGGCAATTTTAAACCCGATTGGGCAAACTCATCTCCCCAAACCTGTGTTTCCAGGCTATCCCATGTTACGTTAAATATCGTAGCGCCTTTGGAATCCGCATCATTACTACGGTTCCAGCTTTTTAAAATGTCAAAATACTTTTTTTCCTCTGCAGAAAGTTTACCTACATTCATATTATTCACCAACACAGGAAGCGCCATTTCTCCAAAAACATTATAATTATCGGTTTGCAATTTCATCATATCCTGCGGAGTAATGTTATTCATTACACTTAGTCTTTTATTGATTTCCCAACCGCGGTATGGCGGATAACTTCCACCGAGATAATAAGGATAGGTGGTATCTGTGGGCATTTGATTCGCGCTGCTTACAAAACCTCTTTCAGGATTTACCTGGTGCGGATTTTCTTCCTGCGGAATGTTCCCTTGCCAAAAGTAGCTGCTATCGGTTCCCGGCATTACAAAATCTCCTTGCCGTTTCCATTTTGCGGGAAACTCACCCTGGTCCCAAATAGCAATGTCGCCGTTCTTGCTGGCAAAGAGGCAGTTCTGCCCCGGCGTGTGCAAATATTTTATAGCGGCATAATAGTCATCATAATTTTTTGCTTTGTTTAAAAGCGTAAACATTTTTAATTCATTGCTCGGGTCGTGCGCTTTCCATCTTACCGCATAATTTTTATCGTTGGTGGCTCTTGTTCCATTAAAACTCTTGTCGTACATCACTGGGCCTATGTTGGTGTAAGCCACTGTGTCCAGATAAACCGCTTCGCCTTTTACCTTAATTTTTTCAATTCTGAAAGTGGTGGTTTTCCACGCGCTATCAAACCAATATTCTTTGCGGCTGTCATCTTTAAATTTTATTTCATAATAATCTCTTACATCCCGCATGGCATTGGTAAAGCCGAAAGCACAGCTATCATTGAAACCAATAATAACGGCCGGTGCGCCCGGAAACGTGGCCCCGTAAGCATTGTAGGTGGGTGTACTTATTTGCATTTCGTACCACAGCGATGGAAGATTTAATCCCAGGTGTGGGTCGTTACATAAAATAGGTGAGCCGCTTTTTGTTCTACTTCCACTTATCGCCCAATTATTACTTCCATTATCAGGATTGGGTTTTTGCTCATGGATATGGGTAGTATCTTTTTTCTTAAAATAAAGAGAGTCAGCAGAAGCTGGAATTTTTACCTCAATACCGGGTTTGTCAAACACAGTTCCTTTAGGAAGAATAGGATCCAGCGAATCCATGACCACCGGATAAATTTTATCAAAATCAGCAGAAGAAAAAACAGATTTGGCATTGGTGGATTCAAAATCGTTTTCAAAACCAGCCAGGTCAAGGGCCATATATTTTAAGAAAAGCGCCGTTTTTAGATTGGTCCATTTCTCAGGATGGTATCCTAACAGTTTATATTCTATCGGAAGTGTGCTTTCATTCAAACTTTCAATATAAGCGTTTACACCGGCTGTATAATTGTTACATTCAGCCAAAGACTCCGGGTCTTTCTCCACTTCTTTTTCGGCT
>DATCWN010000128.1:0-3582 GCA_036566285.1 Hanamia sp. | reverse complement strand
CGATTAAGGTATACTCTCATTAATAAAAACTTTGCAGCATCCTGAGTAGCTCTGGTCTTACCCATTATGTCTGTCACGGGATTTGACGAAACATCCAAATCGGGAAGTATGGTAGTCAATTCATTGATAATAAATAGAGCGGCGCTATCGCCGGAATACACTTTTGGTGCATTTAAAAGATTATCACCTGGATCCCTAAAGGGGTATTGCCCGAATAGATCCAATATTTGATATAAGGATAAAGCCCTTAAAAACCGGGCTTCTGCTGCCTGTTTTTTTGTTGGATTAAAGGCTAACACATTTGTAGCATCAAAATTAAGTTTGTTGAGAGTATTAAACTGACCTTCTCCCTCTGCCAGAAATGTATGTTGATGAAGTTTACGAAATCTTCCATTATCATCCCAATCACCGGCACGGGTAGGTACCAAACATTCATCTGCCGATACTTCTTCCAATGCAAAAATGAATCCTAGATCAGAGTATTGAATACCAATATCATTATATGCTGTTTGCAATAATAATTGTGTCCCATTGGGACCAAGAGCATTTGCTGCCTGACTGTTAGTTAAAGTGCTATTTAAGCTTTGATCAAGCTTTGTACAACTAGTTGCAACAGCAGCAAAAAAAATTGTAGCAATCTTTAAAAATTTATAGGCATTCATAACTATAGTTTTTAATATATTCTATAATGATAAATTAAACCCAAAAGTTATTAATCTTGGCGTTGGATAGGGTATAAACTCTATACTTCTAGATGGATAATTGTTGTTGCTTTTATCAATATTTACTTCCGGATCAAATCCGGTAAACTTTGTGATCACAAACAAATTAGTGCCGCTGACAAAAACATTTAGATCTCTTACATACTTGCCAATATCATCAAAACTATAGCTAAGCGTTACGTTTCTTAATTTTAGATAGTTCCCTTTTTCAAGAAATCTGGAAGAGGCGGCAACGCCGGCACTGGCACTTTCTTTACTGCCTATGGAAGATGCATCAATATTTTGGCCTTTCCCAATATTGCTGATATTGGTTACAGTATTATGAGTATTGTTATAAATTAAAAATCCGGTTGCACCACTTGCATTTAATGTTAGTGATAATTTATTATACCTAAGTGTATTGCTGAAACCAAATATAACATGAGGATTAGGATCTCCTGCAAAGGAAGGATTATCTGCAATTATTGGTTGTCCCATTGCATCAAAACCTGTAAATTGTTTTAGATAGTAAGCATTAACAGGTTGATCATTAGCAATATTTTGCGCCAAAGCCCCCGAAACTCCCTGACCACTAATTTTCGCTGTTGGAATCGATCTTGAAAAATTGGTCAACCTGTTTTTATTGTATGCAATATTAAACCCCGCATCCCAACTAAATTGTTTGGCTGATACTATCTCAGCTCCTATTGAAAATTCAACACCCTGATTAATTAGATTAGCGGGAAGGTTAATAAAATAAATAGAAGCAGGAGCTGGCTGAATAGCTACATCCTGGAATAACAAATCTGTAGTATTTTTATGATAATAATCCAGGGATCCAAAAATTCGGTTTTTTAATAAAGAAAAATCTAACCCCACATTAACCTGGGTTGTTTTTTCCCATTTTAACTCAGGGTTAGCTACATTACTCTGCCCAATACTGTTATAAGAACCAGAATTAAATTGTTCCTGTGAAGCTCCTGAAGGGAACTCCTGGTTTCCGGTAATTCCCCAGGAGGCACGCAGGCTCAAATTGGAAAAGACCGTACTCGACTTTAAAAAATCTTCATTAGTTATTGCCCACTTAGCACCTACGGAAGGGAAATATCCATATTTATTGTTTTTTCCAAACCTACTTGAGCCATCTGCTCTTATAGTGGCTGTTATATAGTATTTATCACTTAAATTAAAATTTACTCTTCCAAAGTATGATTGTATTTCAGTTGTAGGATCTACAAATGTAGTTACAGGATACTGGGTTTTTGCATTTTGAAAAAAACTTGTATATAAAATAGGAATTCTGTTTGCTTCATCCAAATTAGTATTGAACTGGGTGGCCCCTGATGTTGAATTGGAGAAATCACTTTTCCAATATTCATAACCAGCCAAGGCATCAAATCTCAGATTTTGTGTTAGCTGGGTATTATAATTTAATGTATGGGTATAGGTTTGAGAAGTTAAAGCGGCAACTGATATTGCTGCAAAGCCTGTTCCGCTAACACCCTGTACACCATCAATCCATCCATCAGCATTAGTATTTCTCTTTCCTGTTCCATGATTAATGGCATATAAGAATTTATACTCCAAACCTTTGGATAGTTTAAACCCGGCAGAAATATTTCCTAAAAATACATTAACGTCCGCTACATCGTTAAACCCTTCAATAACAGCAAGGGGATTAGGAATTGAATTGCTGGCTTTACTAAAGAAGCTATCACTGCTGGTTCTAAAAGATTTGGTAGGATTCCAGTTCAAGGCCCAGGAAATTAAATTACCTCCGGCGCCTGGGGTATTACTTACTAGCCCCATATGCTCGGTCGTATGCCCTGCTATCAGGTTGAAATCAAAAGACAAACGATCATCTATGAATTTATACTGTCCGGAAAAGTTGCCTAAGTATTTATCCAGTGAGGTTTTTTTAATAAATCCCTGAGTGCTGGAACCTAGAAACGAAGCCCGGAACTTTCCTGTTTCATTTCCTCCACTAAACGCTACACTATAATTTTGTGATAATTTACTTTGGGTTATTTCTTTTAATGCATCTACTGATGCATCATAATCATATGGATTTGTATTTCCCGCCAAAGTATCCAATTTATATGTATGAAGAGCCGTTCTGAATTGGCTTGACGACAAAATCTTATACTTTTTCATGTATCCTGCTGTAACACTGAAATTAGAGCCAAATTCTACTTTAGTTCCCGAACTGCTCCCTTTTTTAGTTGTTATCACAATGATCCCATTAGCACCCCTTGATCCATAAATTGCGGCGGCAGAAGCATCTTTTAAAACGTCGATCTGCGCAATATCATTTGGATTAAGATAAAGTAAGGGGTTTGATTCGGGGGTTACACCAAAATCTAAACCAAAATTACCACCGATTTCTAAACTCGGCCTTGCTGTCCTTCCATCCAAAGGCACACCGTCAATTACATATAATGGATTATTGTTTGCTCTTATAGAATTATTCCCTCTAATTTTTATAGTACTAGCTGCGCCCGGTTGTCCACTATTATTGGTAATTTCCAAACCTGGTACTTTCCCTTGTAATAATTGATCCGGTGCAGTTATAACCCCTTGATTAAAATCTTTGGATTTAATGGATGATACGGCACCTGTTAAATCTCTTTTCCTAACGGAACCATATCCTACCACTACCACATCAGTAAGTGATTGTGAAGAACTCATCAATGAAACGTTTAGAGTAGAAGATGTAGTGATGTCAACTATTTGCGTTTCTGAACCTACATAAC
Source organism: Hanamia sp. (assembly GCA_036566285.1). GTDB lineage: Bacteria > Bacteroidota > Bacteroidia > Chitinophagales > Chitinophagaceae > Ginsengibacter. Next base: position 128 of record DATCWN010000128.1, on the reverse strand, counting down.
TTATCTGTAACTGTTTCGCGCTTGCAGGAACATTGATAGAGAAAGTACCGTCTGTACCGGTTCGCACACCTGTAGTCTGCCCCACTACTGTTACCGACGCATCGGCTAAAGGAGTTCCCTCACTTGAA
>DATCWN010000048.1:0-2175 GCA_036566285.1 Hanamia sp. | reverse complement strand
AAGAAGTGGCTTCTCTTTAAGGCGCTCTGTTGCCAAAAAATTTACAAGAGTGTAAATAAGGGGATAGCCTGCAAAAAAAGCAAGCAATTGAAGTTGGCTGATATAATTGCTAAGGCTATTGTTTATCATCCGGAATGTTTTGAGCAAATGTTGGTCATGAAATTTTACCCCTTAAAAATCAAATAAAAAGTATTTCAATTTCAACCGGAAGTTTTCTATTTACTTTGAACCACGAGTAATGGAATTTTTGTCTGATAACTCATTTCTTTCGTATGAACTTTACCAAACATTCTTTCAAAGAGAGTGTGTTTATGCGCCACCATTGCTAAAATATCTGTCGGATTCTTTTCAATAAATTTATTGATGCCTTCTTCTACATTCCTTTCATTTATGGTGTGAAACTGATGGTTCATCTTTGAAAAAGCCACGCTGGTTTTCATTTTGCCAATCACTTCTGCGGTACTCATTGAGGAATCACTTTTTTGCACATTCAAAATGTGAACCTGTGAATTAAATTTTTTTGAAAGATCCTGTAATAAAGTATACCTGTCCATTTCTATTTCTGCATCAAAGTCAGAAGCAAAAGTGATACTGTTCATTGGTTTGTAAACTGCTTTTTCAGGAATCACAAAAACAGGAAATGCTGATTTGCGAATAATAGTAGTGGTGGTACTCCCAAAAACAGAATTGCTCTTTCCTTTTCCTTTCATACCCATTATTACCAGATCGGCCTGTTTTGCGTTTGCCATTTCCCGGATAATGTCAGCGGTGGATCCTTCCTTCACTAATCCTGTAATTTTTTCCGGATATTCTTCTGAAAGCGCTTCCACTTCTTTTGCCATCAGTTCTTTACTGTTCTGGAGGATTTCTGCCTGTGTGGTCATTACAAAAGCAAGAACGGAATCATCAATAATGACTGCCGGAGGAATCACGTAGATAAATGTTACCTCTGCATCAAAATACTTTGCTAATGAAACCGCGTACTTAGCAGCGTTTCGGGATGCCGCTGAAAAGTCTATAGGAACCAAAATATTTTTCATAAAAAGGAATAATAATTTGAAGAGATAAAATTACCTTCTGCTATCGACATTAATTATGATTTCGGGCATTATAAAAAATGACTGCTATCAGGATTGAATTATTCTTTAGTTCATCATCCTGTATTCATTTGGGGATTGCCCCACCCTTTGTTTAAACAATCGGGTAAAATGCTGGGGATATTTAAATCCTAATTCATAAGCAATTTCACTAACGGACTTTCCTTGGTCAAATATTCTCTCTTTGGCCACATCAATCACCTTTGATTGTATGTATTCCTGTGCTGTTCTTCCGGTTTGTTTTTTTATCAGGTCACCAAAATAGTTGGGAGATAAATTCAATTCGCCGGCACAGGAAGCTACAGAAGGCAAACCGATTGTCTGCGGTTTTTCTGTTTGAAAATATTCATTCAATAAATTTTCAAATCTTTCCAAAATCCCTTTAAGAACGTTATCACGGGTAATAAACTGACGATCATAAAATCGAACACAATAGTTTAGGAATAGCTCAATGTTAGAAACAATCAAACCTTTACTGTGCTTATCAATGGGGTGTTCCAATTCATACCCAATTTTTGAAAAACAATCCAAAACAATATTCCTTTCACGTTCCGATAAGTGAAGTGCTTCATTGGATTGATAGCTGAAGAAAGTGTAGTCCCGGATTTGTTTTCCAAGCGGAGTTCCCTGTATCAAATCCCGGTGAAAAACTAATGCATAACCTTTCGGCTGATAGGTTTCTCCGGTGTTGTCAACGCTTACCACCTGACCGGGAGCAATGAAAACCAATGTTCCTTCCTGGTAATCATAAGTGCTCTTTCCATAGCGCAGGTCACCACATTTTACATCTTTTAAAAAGACGGTGTAGAAACCAAAATACATATTAGATGCTTGCCTGGGGTTTGCCTTCGCCATATCAATCACACTCACCAATGGATGCAGCGTTTCATTGTTGTTGAATACATTGTAATCATTGACTGTTTCAAATCGTCTGAGCTTATTCATAACCCGTGTTTTATTAATTTCAAAATTACTGCTTTATGCAAGCCTTTATTGATTCACATTCCATAAACAGTAATATTGGTAGATAAAACCGTAACCTGTATACCATACTGCCAAATAAAAGGCAAGACCTTTG